>JAZNXQ010000125.1:0-4245 GCA_045593945.1 Lachnospiraceae bacterium
TGTAGTAGATTCCTCTGATACAGCAGGCGTCTCCGTTATATCAGTAATTTCTTCAAAATTATCCGACTGTGTTGTAGGTACTTCTATTACCGGCGCAGCATTACACGCAATCAAACCCAAAACAAAAACACTTACTATTACAAATATTAAACACTTCTTTTGCACAATTAAACACTTCCTCTTTTTATAAATATTTACAATCATTTTATCACATTATTAATCATAGTACAATAATATAAAAAAACTCCAACAAAATGTCAGAGTTTTTATACCACATTACTTATTTATCTTTTTAGGTCTTTACAACCACATTACATTTCATTCTCAAGTGAAAATATAGTCATCTTACCATTTCTCACTCGATCTATAAAATCCTTTTCATCAATCAAAGGAGTGTCTGATTCCATACCCGCAAGTCTTTTTATTTTACCTGCGACATGGTTATCAGATCCAGCCGTTTTTAACAATGAATAATTCGCGGCATAGTGGTCTGCCATACTGTTCTCAAGATCAGAGCGGCATGCATTGATAACTTCAACCCCCTCAACACACCTTGGAAAGAGACGAATATGGTCGATGTAGAAATCCTCTCTGTATGGGTGTGCATGTACCACAAGTGCACCACTTTCCATCAAGAATTTGAGTTCGTCCGACTTCTTCATATCCATAATCTGCGGATTCTTAAGATACCATTCCTTATTAAGACCATATACAAGAAAGTCCGTACCAAGATAGGACAACTCTACACCACAAAATACCTTGATACCTATTTCTTTGCTGAGTTTAACACCTTCTTCATAATCTGCGAAATAGAAGTTAATTCGTTCCTCGTAAGGACGATTATAGTCAATATTTATGTTGCCATCAAGAAAATGGTTGGTTATAAACACACCATCATAACCTAAGCTCTTGTAGAATTCTAAAGTTTCTCTTACACTTGCACGCGCACATCTGCTGACAGGCGAAGTATGTAAATGGGTTTCATATCTGTACATATTACATTAAACCTTTCATTATGTAGAAAGGACCTTCCGGGATGATTCCCGAAAGGTCCCAAAAGCCTTAATTATATTTGATTTAATTAGAACTTACCAGCCTCAGCTGCTTCCTGGATAGAAACCGCAACTGCAACAGTCATACCAACCATAGGGTTGTTACCTGCACCGATGAGACCCATCATCTCAACGTGAGCGGGAACTGATGAAGAACCTGCAAACTGTGCATCTGAGTGCATACGTCCGAGTGTATCTGTCATACCGTAAGAAGCAGGACCTGCTGCCATGTTATCGGGATGAAGTGTACGGCCTGTACCACCACCTGAAGCAACTGAGAAATACTTCTTGCCTGCAGCATTTCTTTCCTTCTTGTAAGTACCTGCAACGGGATGCTGGAATCTTGTAGGATTAGTAGAGTTACCTGTGATAGATACGTCTACGTTCTCCTTCCACATGATTGCAACACCTTCGCAAACATCGTTAGCACCGTAGCAGTTAACCTTTGCACGAAGACCCTCTGAGTAAGCGATTCTGTTAACTTCTGTTACTGTATTTGTATAAGGATCGTACTTTGTCTCAACAAATGTGAAACCATTGATACGAGCGATAATCTGAGCAGCATCTTTACCAAGACCATTAAGAATAACACGAAGAGGATTCTTACGAACCTTGTTAGCCTTCTCAGCGATACCGATAGCACCCTCAGCAGCTGCGAATGACTCGTGACCTGCAAGGAATGCGAAACACTCTGTCTCTTCCTCTAATAACATCTTACCGAGATTACCATGTCCAAGACCAACCTGACGTGTATCAGCAACTGAACCGGGAATACAAAATGACTGAAGACCCTCACCGATTGCTGCAGCAGCATCAGCAGCTCTTCTGCAACCTTTCTTGATAGCGATAGCAGCACCTACTACATATGCCCAACAAGCGTTCTCGAAACAGATAGGCTGAATCTTCTTAATCTGGTCATATACCTCAAGACCTGCATCCTTTGTAATCTTCTCTGCTTCCTCGATAGAAGCGATGCCGTAGCTGTTAAGTACAGCATTGATTTTATCTATTCTTCTTTCATATGATTCAAATAATGCCATTATAGTTATCCTCCTTATTCTTCTCTAGGATCGATAATCTTTACTGCATCAGCAACACGGCCGTACTGACCTTTGGATTTCTCCCATGCTGTAGTAGGATCATCACCCTTCTTGATGAAATCTGTCATTTTTCCAAGGCTTACGAACTGATAACCGATGATCTGATCGTCTTTATCTAATGCGATTCCTGTTACATAACCCTCAGCCATTTCAAGATAACGAGGACCTTTCTTTAATGTTCCGTACATTGTACCAACCTGTGAACGTAAACCTTTACCAAGGTCTTCAAGGCCTGCACCAATCGGAAGACCGTCTTCTGAGAATGCAGACTGTGTTCTACCGTAAACGATCTGTAAGAATAACTCTCTCATTGCTGTGTTGATAGCATCACATACTAAGTCAGTATTAAGTGCCTCAAGAAGAGTTCTTCCGGGCAAAATCTCTGAAGCCATAGCTGCTGAATGTGTCATACCTGAACATCCGATAGTCTCAACCAATGCTTCCTGAATAATACCTTCTTTTACGTTTAATGTTAACTTACAAGCACCCTGCTGCGGCGCACACCAGCCGATACCGTGTGTCAAACCGGAAATATCTTTAATTTCTTTTGCCTGTACCCATTTTGCTTCCTCCGGAATCGGAGCTGCACCATGAGCTACACCCTGTGCTACTTTACACATTTTTTCAACTTCATGTGAATAAATCATTGTAAGTCTCCTTTCAATTATATATAACATTATTGCTCAACATATTCTCTCACAAAAATCGAAAATAGTCTAGTTATTTTTTTAACTTTCTCTGTTTTTTAACAAATTATTTTTTCCTTAAGTTCCTTTATTCAACAAAATATACAATATTGAACCAAGCTATACTCGGAAATGTTCCATTTCCTCGTTATTTGGCTTTCGCCAAATATAACAATAAAAAAGCAGGTTTTGGAATGTAAACATTCCTCACCTGCATTTTTTATTGTTCTGCTTGGTTCAATGCTACCATTACTTTTTTGTAATATAACCCTGTGCCTTAAGAAGTTCTGCGCAAAGAACTGCACCGCCTGCGGCACCTCTTACTGTATTGTGTGAAAGACCAACAAACTTGAAATCATAAATGCTGTCTTCTCTGATACGACCGATTGAAATACCCATACCGTTCTCAAAATCAACATCTGCCTTAACCTGAGGGCGATTATCCTCTTCAAGATACTGAATAAACTGCTTAGGTGCGCTCGGAAGCTCAAGCTCCTGAGGTAAGCCCTTAAATGTTACAAGCTTCTCGATAAGCTGCTCTTTTGTAGGCTGCTTTCTGAATTTTACAAAAACTGCTGCTGTATGACCATTAAGTACCGGAACACGTATACACTGGCATGAAATCTTAGGCTCCTGTGCCTTAACGATTACACCACCTTCAATCTTGCCCCACAAGCGAAGCGGCTCCTGCTCGCTCTTCTCTTCCTCACCACCAATGTAAGGAATAAGATTCTCAACCATCTCCGGCCAATCCTTAAATGTCTTGCCTGCACCTGAAATTGCCTGATATGTTGTTGCGATTACCTCGTACGGCTCAAACTCCTTCCACGCTGTAAGAACCGGTGCATAGCTCTGGATTGAACAATTAGGTTTAACTGCAACGAATCCTCTTTTTGTTCCGAGACGCTTCTTCTGGAACTCTATAACTTCAAAATGCTCAGGGTTAATCTCCGGAACTACCATTGGAACGTCCGGTGTCCATCTATGTGCGCTATTGTTAGAAACTACAGGTGTCTCTGTCTTTGCGTATTCATCCTCAATAGCCTTAATCTCTTCCTTAGTCATGTCAACTGCTGAAAATACGAAGTCAACTTCTGCAGCAACCTTCTCAACTTCATTTACATTCATTACAACAAGCTTCTTAACAGCCTCGGGCATGGGTGTTGTCATCTTCCAACGATCACCAACTGCCTCTTCATATGTCTTGCCTGCGCTTCTGGGGCTTGCTGCTACTGTAACAACCTCAAACCACGGATGATTCTCAAGCAAAGCTATGAATCTCTGTCCTACCATACCAGTACCGCCAAGGATACCAACTTTTAATTTTTCACTCATATTCTTCTCCTCATTTCTTATTTTTCTATTTCGTAAACGTGACACACCTGTCAAATTCTACTACCTACTGTA
>JAZNXQ010000126.1:0-2380 GCA_045593945.1 Lachnospiraceae bacterium
CCCACCGGGAGTCCTCACCGTAATTCTTCCGTAATTCTTACCCCTATGTAATTTACCGTAATCAAGCAAATACTGAAGTTCGTACACTCCTCCTGCAAATTCTTCAGTTGTAACATTATCCTTCGTCAGACGGATAAAATCACCCTCTGCCGCAAACTCCAACTCCGCATAACCCCAGTTTTCCCGCTGGATTACTAGCTTATCGGCATAATTCTCACCCGGATTGTCGTACTCCTTCTTCGCTTCCACAAGACCAAAGGCAACCCTGTTCTTCTTGTTAACACATACAAGAAATTCCTCAAGCGCAAGCTTTGGCATATGGCTCTCCATAAGACACTCATATAATGACTGGTACTGCGGATTGTCCCTTAAAATCACATCACAAAAATCAGCAGAGCAAAAAAGCGCAAGAGCCTCATCATAGCTGTGCTATATAAGATTAGTAAAATGGAAAAGATTCGTCACCTCGCCCATGGACGTAGTAACAGACTCTTCCTCAATCTCAAATTCAAACGGAATCGACATCTCACCCGCGTTACAAATTACAGAAATCGAGCCCTGAATCTTGTCCTTCAGCGTAAGCCCTCTTGTATTAATCTCGTAACCTATTACTGTCTGCTTTCCGATAAATGTATTATTGTGAATTACAACACGATAATTATCAGAGCATAAAATGCCCCTTACTTCCACATTATTAACAGCAGTAATACTAAACACCCCGTTATACTGCCTGTCAGCATTTAAGCTCTTTTCAATTCTTCTCTCAGATAGCACTATCTCGGGAATATTGCTGTTAAAAATTCCCCTTGCCAGCTTGTTTATCTTTGATCTCACAATAATCACCTGTATCATTTGTTTTATCAATTATTTTTTGTAAAAAAACATACTTCTGCTTCTTATAATTGTACCACAAATTTTCATTCTTTGTCTATCGTTTATACTCTAAATTTGAAGAATAATATAAGGGACCGCTTAGGCAGTCCCTTACATATCAAACATCTTTTTTTATCGTGCTCCAATATTCCTTAAGTTTCTTCTCGTAACCGTTATCGGACGGCTCATAAAATACCTTCCCTACAAGTTCTGTTGGCAAATACTGTTGCTCCACATAATGATTCGGATAAACATGCGGATACTTGTAACCCTCGCCGTGTCCGAGCTTTGCAGCACCTTTATAATGTGCGTCCATGAGATGTGTCGGCACCTGATAAGTCTTGGAATTGGTAACCACATCCATTGCTGCAGATATCGCATTAACAGCAGAATTGCTCTTAGGCGCCATCGCAATGTACGAAGCCGCCTGTGCAAGAATAATCTGTGCTTCAGGCATGCCGACACGCTCAACCGCCATAGCGGCAGAGGTCGCAACCACAAGTGCCTGCGGGTCAGCATTTCCTACATCCTCGGACGCACATATCATCATTCTTCGCGCGATAAAAGTCACACTCTCACCGGCATAAAGCATTCTCGCAAGATAGTAAACTGCCGCGTCCGGGTCGGAGCCCCGCATACTTTTTATAAATGCTGAAATCGTATCGTAATGATTATCGCCCTCTTTATCATAGCGCACAACTCTTTTCTGAATACATTCGGACGCAACATCCCTTGTTATGTGGATTTTGCCGTCTTCTGAGCGCTGTGTCGTCAAAATACCAAGCTCGATTGCATTTAGTGCCGACCTTGCGTCACCATTGGCAACATCAGAAAGGAACTCTGCGGCATCCTCTTCAAGCACTGCATCATATGCGCCCATTCCACGCTCACTGTCATTAACCGCACGGTACAAAAGTTCTTTTATATCGTCCTTCTCAAGGGATTTAAGCTCAAATACAACGGAGCGCGACAAAAGAGCGGAATTAACCTCGAAATAAGGATTTTCTGTCGTCGCACCGATTAAAATCAGCGTTCCATCCTCCACAAACGGAAGCAGATAGTCCTGCTGGCTCTTATTAAAACGATGAATCTCATCTACAAAAAGGATGGTCTTTTTGCCATACATACCCATGTTGTTCTTCGCCTGCAAAACGACCTCTTCCATATCCTTTTTGCCCGCAACGGTGGCGTTTATCTGCGTAAATTCTGCCTTGGTCGTATTGGCAATTACTTTTGCAATCGTGGTCTTGCCGGTTCCGGGCGGCCCGTAAAAAATAATTGAGCTTAATTTATCGGCCTTTATCGCTCTGTAAAGAAGCTTGTCCTTCCCGATAATGTGCTTCTGACCCACTACCTCGTCAAGTGTCCTCGGACGTATGCGCGAAGCCAAGGGGGCATCCTTTTCCATCGAATTGTTTCTCATGTATTCAAATAAATCCATTATTTTTCTCCTGTCAATTCTTTAATAACTTCTGCCGCAAGCATAAGTCCTGCTGTCGGCGGTACA
>JAZNXQ010000127.1:0-8656 GCA_045593945.1 Lachnospiraceae bacterium
CTCCAAATCATGGAGTGCAAGATTTTCCTTAATCTCCAACACAAGATTACCCGGTTCAAAATTATAAGCTTCTATACACTTCGCGACTTTGTCAACAATATTGTTCTGAAGCATCTGTACCGAAGAAAGATTGACGTGCATAACCATGTCGCCTTTTCCGTTACCCGCCCATTTTTCAAGTGTTCTGCAGGTACTGTTAAGAATCTTATCACCGATATCAACAATAAGCCCCAGTGATTCCGCAAGCGATAAAAACTCACCCGGCATTAAAAGTCCCATTTCGGGATTATCCCAACGCACGAGTACTTCTCCACCGATACATTCCTTGGTATCAATGTTAATAATCGGCTGGACATACGGCAAAAATTCCGCGCAATCGGCAGCAACTGCTTTTCTCATGTTACGCTCAATATCAAGTCTCTTAAGTGTTGATACTTCAGTACCCGAATTATAAAACTGATATTGGTTCTTACCATTACGTTTAGCACCGTACATCGCAATATCGGCTTTTTTTATAAGTTCATTAACATCCCAGCCTTCTTCCGGAAAACGTACGATACCCATACTCATGGTTGAATAATATTCCGTACCGTCCAAATCCCACGGTGTGTTAAAAAGCTGTACTACACTCGCTAAAATTGAATTAACCTTTATATACTGGTCATATGTAACAAGTACGATAAATTCATCTCCGCCCAGACGATAACAGGATTTCTCAATTCCGTCAATCGAGGTCAGGCCTTTTGCAATATTCTGCAAAAGAATATCTCCGAAACGATGTCCCAAAACATCATTAATATTCTTAAAATCATCAAGGTCAATAAACATAATAAGACCTGTACCTCTGTTACGCTCGGCATCACGTACCGCAACCGCAATATCGGCCTCACATCTCATTCTGTTATAAAGACCGGTAAGAAAATCATTATTGGCCTGCTGTTCAATCTTCTCCTGATACTTCTTCTGTGCAGTCACATCCTTGGCTATGCAAAGCACAACCTTTCTTCCGTCAACCCACTCAAGCGGCTTAAATGTAAGCTCAAACCATGCCTTATGCTGTTTGGAATGATATTCTACGACCTGGTCAAAAAGATTATCCTCCAAACCCTGTCGCCTTATACTATCATCATAAAATCCATACCAACCGGAAGCATCGTCCTTAGTAATCATAAACAAATCCTGAATTACCCTATTAGCCAAAAGTATCTCTTTGCTTTGTCTGTCAAGAACAATTACACCATTGGTACTGTTATCAATTATCTCTTTAAGTGCCGAAAAGGAACGAAGCATCGAATTCTTAGACAGACGTTTACTTAAAATACTCTGAATAATCTGTCCTGCTGCACTTATAAACTGAAGCGAAGCTTCTCCCCACACACGTTCTGTATCATTATGGCATACATTAATAAGCATCTCCACCGCGCCGTTAATCCTAATCGGAATAACCACACATGCCTTCACATCCACAGCATCCGAAAAACGCAAGTATTCTTCCGGCATTTCACCGACATTAATTACTTTTATTGAATCCGGCACATAATCGGCCCCAAGCTGCACCGAACCGTTGCAGTTAATGGCTTCTGCTACCGACCTCCCATGTTCCGGCACCCACTCCGAAATAAGTGCAAAACCCGTGCGGTCCGACTTTAATTTAAGCAAATTAATATTCGACACATTAAGATATTCACCCATAACCTTAAGCGCCTTGGAAACAATAACCTCAAAACCGTCATTCTCTCCAAGTAGCTTTACTATCTCAATGGTCGCCTTATTCCTGTTAAGTTCATCCTGTAACAACTCTTCTCTACCCATAATTACCTATCCCCAATATTATATAACTCTCTGTACCGAAAAATGGTTCCTTCCCGAAACAGAATAGAATTTTCCATTGGCGCAAATACAATTCCTGCCCATATCCTTCGCCATATACAGGCAGGCATCAACCTGGCTCTTCATCTCCTCAAAGCTCATGTTTTTGCACACATCATAACTCATGACACCGATACTGACCGTTACATTGGTAAATGGTGAATTATATGCATGTCTGATTCCAAGTTCCGCAATACAATTTTTAAGATAATCCGCCCATTCAATCGCATTATCACTTCCCATACCGGGCATAACAACAAGAAATTCTTCTCCGCCAACTCTTGCCGCAAAATCCGTACGTCTTCTTAAACATGAAAGTATCGTCTCTCCGATTCTCCTGATACATACATCGCCCTGCGGATGTCCGAAAGTATCGTTATACAACTTGAAATAATCTATATCTAACATTATAACAGAAATCCTGCAGTTCTCTCGCTGGCAATACGGCCATATAGCTTCGATATTCCTTGCCAGTCCTCTTCTGTTCAACAAACCTGTGAGTGCATCTGTCTCTGATTCCTCGATAAAATTCTCAAGTGCCAATCTATCTTTAATATGCTTACATTCAAGATAATAACGAAGAAATGAAACCGCAAGACAAAGTATCACCGGAGTAAAAAGATATACTCCCTGTTCCAAATTATATTCTTCAGACATGGTCATCCCAAGGAATGCAAAAAACTGCCCCGAATAAAATACAGCGGCAGAATAATAACTAAACACCGGGAATGCACACAAAGACACTGCAAGCACTGCCGCCACCAAATAAAGCGTTAAAAAATCCCCTGCTTCCTTCGCCGCAACAACAACCAATATCTCATACACTGCCCAGAACAATATATAAAAAGGAACCGCAAGAAGTTTTCTCTTACGTGTTCTTATGTAATACGCACATACAAGTGAAACCATACAGCTCATTAAAAACAGTGCCATACAAAGAATTACCTTAGGGGATCTTAAGAAATTATTACCTGCAATAATACCCACAGCAAATAAAAGCACAAAAAGAACAGCCAAAACGAATATCGCTCTTCTGGTGTGCTTCCAGTTACTTCTTACAAGTATTCTTGATATGTGCTCCTTCCCCCGTCTGTCATTCACTATATATGTCCCTCCCAAGAACATTAATACCGTGAATATTATAACATACATATGCCTTTTTGAGAAGCAAAAAGAATTCCGGCACATTTATTTTTAGTACCAAAAGACTATCATTTGGCATTATTCACAAAAAGTTTGTAACATTTTCTTAATATTTTGCCATTTTCCTATTTATATATATAAGATATAATACTTAATAATACGGGGTAAATATACCCTCATTTTAGTGCGAAAGGAAATACATATATGAAAAGGAACAATTTGTCTAAAAAAGCTATGACTTTTATGTTACTTGGCTCACTTTCGGTTACTGCACTTAACGGTTGTTCACTGCTTCCTCCCGAGGATGCCAACCGTATCGTACCCACCGTAGCCGCAGTTGACAAAAAAGAATATACTTTGGAAGTCGTAACAAGAACCGATATTGTCAATAAGAGTGCTTTTGTTTGCAACTATTCCGAGACTGAATCAATTGATCTTTCTTTTTCAATAAGCGGAAAGAATTACGGTGAAGCCTATGTAAAAAAAGGAAGCGTGGTTAAAGCAGGCGATCTGCTTGGAACGCTTGATATAGGCTCCCTTGAGAATGATATTTTAAAACTTGAAGAAAGTATTGCAACTCATGAGAAATCATTACAGCAGTCAATGGAACTAATGAATCTCGAGATCGAGAAGGTCAATACACAATACAAGCATGGATTAATAGATGCCAACAAAAAAGCAAATGAGCTTGCACGAATTGAAAAATCGTACTCCAATACTAACGAAAAGCTTAATGAAGCACTTCGCCTGGAATACCTTGAACATGAGACACTTACCACAAGACGTGACAACTGCTCAATTTACGCTCCGATTGATGGTGTAATAACTTACATAACCAGTGAGTTCGGCAACGGCGGAAGAACCAAATCCGAAGACGGTAAAACCGTCATTTCAATAATAGATGCTTCCAACTGTGTATTTCAGGCAAAGACACCGCTTATATCTCATTACGCGGATGGCGATATTGTAACCATGACCTTAACACGTGGCGGAACCGGTGTTTATGAAGCTGTTATATCAATTCCGGAAAACCTTCCGGAAACCATGTACCTGTACCCTACCGAGGAAATTGCAGATTTGGAAATCGGTGCCCGTGCAACAGTAGAGCTCATACTTGACAGCCGCGAGAATGTTCTCGCATTATCCAACACGGCTGTCCGCGATGCTGCAGATTTTCAATACGTATATTATATAAACGAAGACGGAATTCGTGACATGAAGATTATCGAGACCGGCCTTAGCGGTGGCGGCATGACCGAAATTGTAAGTGGCCTTAACTTCGGCGACACCGTTATCAAAAAGTAAAACAGGAGGCTCAGACCAATATGAAAAAATATGCATTATCATTTCTGGCACTTATACTTACCGCCGGAACCCTGACAGGTTGCAGTCTTCAGAATATATTCTCACAAGACGTTGTAACAGCAGAGACACCTGCTTTACTGGCACCTGTCGATGTACCTGTCAGCACTGCCGAAGTTATGTACCGTGATTTGGCCATAACTTCTTATTATCAGTCAACAGTAGTTCCTTATGTTGAAGAATACGTTTTCCCCATTTCAGGAAATATCTCAGCAACACATTATCAAATCGGCGATACGGTAAATGCCGGCGACTTGCTTGCAGAACTCAACCACGAATCAATTGACAAGCGTATAGAATCTCTCGAGAACAGAATCGAATCCGAGACTTCTTCCATAACGCTTCTCAATGAAAAATACCGTTTATCAATAGAATCTCTTAAGGACCAGCGCAAAACAGCAAGTGCGGCAAAAAAAGCCGTTATTGACTGCGACATTGAAATATATGAAACAAAAATCAGACAAAACACAGAGAATCTTGCTGCCAAGCTTGAACCCTTACAGCTTGAACTTGAAGAACTCCTCGAAGTTTATTCCAACTATTTCATATATGCACCAATGCCCGGACAGGTTGTCTATGCGGTAGCTTCCAATTCTGTCGGCACCAAAGATACAGTTATAGCAGTTGCCGATTTAACAACAAAATACCTTCAGTCAGCAAGCATAGATGAAGGTGTTATCCAGTCCGCCAACAGAGTTTATGCTATTTATAAAAACGAAACATATGATCTAAGATATATTCCGTATGTATACGATTCAAGTTCAGGGCGCCTTGCCAATCCCGGCAAACGCTTCACGAACTTTACACTCAGTGACAGCACTATTTCCGATGACATATTTTCATTCGGAGACCAGATTCTCATTGTTATTGAATCCAACTACATGAGCAATGTACTTACGGTTCCAAACACTGCCCTCAATAGCGATGGATTAGGCTCGTATGTATATGTTGTTGGCAAAAACGGTTCCAAAACAAGACGCGACATAAGTATAGGTAATACTAATTCGCTCTACACAATTGTTATTGACGGATTAGAGGAAGGAGAGCTTGTATATGTTCCGAACTAAATCAAAACTTATAACAACCATGACATTAGTAACCTTGCTTTCCGCTACAGTTTTCGGTTGTTCCAACAACCAGAGTCAAACCCCACAAAAGGATATAAGTCAGGTTCTCAACATGAATGCGGTTTCCGGTAGTGTTTCCGGTGCCGAAGATGTATACAAGGTTGTAGATGTTACTATGGGAGACATCTCCGAAGTTTCAGCCGCAAGAGGTTTTGTTACATTGCCTGTCCAATATGAAGTTTCCCACGATTACGAAATCGGTACCGTAGTTTTTAAAAACTATACTATAACCACATTTGGTTCAAGTCTCGTTGAAAAAGACCAATTGCTTGTAGCTTTGGAGATGTATGCTGATCCGCATGCTGCAGAGGATGCTCGTCTCAAATACGAAAAAGCCACATACAATTACGAAACAAATTTAGAGAAAAAAGATAAGGCACTTGCCGATCTGCTCAATGATATTAACAACGAACCCAATATATATCAAAAGCAGATTTTAGAGCTTGATTATGAGGTTGCCCTTAATGAATATAATGAATATGTCGCTGAACAGACAGCCTATATTGAAGAACTCGAAAAAACTCTTAACATCTACACGCAGGAATCCGGTGAAATATATGTTACTGCTCCTATAAGCGGTATTTTTCAAAAACGCTATACTGAAAACGATGGTGTGTTATCTAACGGCACTACTATCCCTGCCGGTACAATGCTTGGAATAATATCATCTTTTGAAGAAGTTTTCATTGACATTTACGCAAGAAATGCTTCAGACTTTAAATTTGGTCAAACAGTTGAGATTAAGTTCACATCTGCTGTTCCTGCAATAACGCTTACAGGCAGAGTTATTTCCGCCCCCAACATATTGCAAAATGTCACTTCAAACAGAGTAACCATTGAAATCACATCGGCCTTTCCCGAAGTAACCTCTCTGAGCAACTCTGTCCTTAACAATGCCAGTGTTCTCGCTACACATAACTATGTACAGAACGGCATCCTGATTCCCTCCTCCGCGCTCAGCGAAGCAAGAGGCAATATCGGTACTGTAAATGTACTCGAAAACGGCATAATTGTTAAAAAACAGGTGAAATACGGTTACAAAGGCTCCGATTACGCCTGGATACTTGAAGGACTTGAGGTTGGACAACAGGTAACAACCAAATAATTACTAATTTGCAGAAAGGCAGGAATAAATTATGCTACGTTTTATGCTTCAAAAGCTTATGCATAAAAAAGGTTTGGTTTTCAGCTTACTCATAGGTAATATATTACTTATTGCAGTTGCCTCAAGCCATTCAATGTATAAGAGTTCTTCCCTCCAACGCATGCTTACCAATGAGTTTGCTAAGGTTGTAGAAGAAACTAATGAGCATCCTTTAATGGTAACTCTTACATATAGTGTCAAGAAACTTACTTCAACAGCTCCTTTTTGGGACACCAAAAACACTGTTGAACATTTAAGCGAAAGCTTCGGTCTTCCCGAAGAAATGCTCGTAAGTACATACTACTTTTCCGGCGCAGTCCGATCTCTTCTCGGACGTGTTGATGGTTCCGGTGAAAAGTCAATACAGCTTCTTTCAATGACCAATATAGAAAATCACATTGATGTTGTATCAGGAAGAATGTATGGTAAAACACTTGATTCCGAAGGTTGCTTCGAAGCAATTGTTTGCGAATCAGCGCTTACCAAGTTAAATATACTCGTCGGTGAAACACTTGAATTCGCCCAGATAAAAGATGCAAACGGCAATCCCATCAAAGTTAAGATTGTCGGAGTTTTCCGTAACAGCGATGATACAGACCCTTACTGGGAAAAAGACCCCAGCGAATACAATATTGCTTGTTTCGTGGATTCCGATTTATTCTATGACAACTTTTTAAAACCTATTGAAGATGGTTCTGAATCCAACTATTTCATCAATGCCACATGGTATGTGCAGATGGACTACCGCGCACTTACAAGCGACATGTCCGACCATGTAATTAACAGAACTAACGAGCTTGTTGCAGCATATCCCGTGGTTGCGTCCTCTCCCGTAACAATAGAGATTACCGACCACAACAAGATACTCGAAGCATTCAAATCAACCGAAACCAAGATTAGTGCAACACTTATCATACTCGAGGTTCCTGTACTTGCACTTCTTTGTGCATTCCTTTTCATGATTTCATCGATGCTTATACAGCTCGAAGAAAATGAAATTTCACAGCTTAAGAGCCGTGGTGCAAGCAGATTTCAGATTTTCATGCTCTATTTGATGCAGTCTTCTCTCCTTGCAATCCTCGGTGTTGCAGGCGGTATCCCTCTCGGCGGTTTTATCTGCCAGGCACTCGGTTCCGCCAATGCTTTCCTTGAATTCGTACAGCGTTCACCGCTTACAATTCACTATTTTGACAAAGAGGTGATTTTGTTCACTGCCGGTGCGGCAATACTTTCAGTAATAATGACTGTACTCCCCGCATTCAAGCACAGTAAGCTTTCAATCGTTGATACAAAGCAAAAAAAGACAAGAAGACCTGCTCCCTTATGGCAGAAGCTTTTCCTTGACGTAATAATGATTGGCATATCTTTGTACGGTTACTACACCTTTAACAAACAAAGAGACAGCTTATTCCTCAAGGTGCTTGCCGGAGAATCAATGGATCCGCTTTTATTCTTAAGTTCTTCCCTCTTTATTCTCGGTTTCGGATTATTTTGCTTAAGAATACAACCATTACTTGTAAAACTTATTTATGCAATCGGTAAACGTTTTTGGAAACCGGCCAACTTTACCTCCTTGCTCCAGATTATCAGAACAGGAAGCAAACAGTACTTTATCATGGCCTTCATGATTTTTACGGTTTCGCTCGGTATCTTTTTTGCAACGGTTGCAAGAACGATTCTTACCAATGCCGAGAACAATACATCTTATGCTCTCGGTGCAGACCTTATAATCAAGGAAAAATGGACAGATAATTCCGCTCTTGTTGAAAATGCGGACTATGATATGGAACTTGTCTACTACGAGCCCGATATTAATAAATACCTGAAACTTCCTGAGATTGAAGCACTCGCACAGGTACTCCGCATGGACATGAGATTCCGTCTCAAAGCAGACAACCGTTCCTTTGGCAACACCGTAATGACTGCAATTGACACGCAGGATTTCGGTAATGCAATTTATATGCCGGACAATCTTTTGGTTACACATATTAACAACTACTTAAATGTTTTG
>JAZNXQ010000128.1:0-1936 GCA_045593945.1 Lachnospiraceae bacterium
TATAAAGCCCCAAAAGTAAATGTATAAGCGACGTCTTACCCGCACCGTTCTCCCCAACAAGTCCGCATATATAGCCTTTTGGAATACTTAAATTAATGTCCGTCAATTTAAAACTTCCTAGTTTCTTAGATACATTTTCAACCCTTATCAAAATAGCCCCTTCTTTCTGTAAACCTTTGTGGGTTTACTGTGTATATCAACTGTATATATCAATATATACAGCATAGATACAGATTTGTCAATATATATTTTAATAATTTTTAAAACCATATTGAATTACTCCTTCTTTACAAGCCCCCTTAGCACCTACTATAATAAAAACATAATTTTTTTATTTTTTACCATAAAAATATACATCTCCCCTCGTATATTATGTGGAAGGGAAATTTGGCAGGGAAGCAGGACTACATATGACAGATCAGCTTTTCGAGGTACATATCAGGCAAATACTTGACGGTGACAAGACCGGTCTTTCAGAAATTTACGTCGAGTATAACCCGATGATATACTCTGTCGTTTATGAGATTCTAAAGAATCATCAAAATGCGGAGGACGTTACCTCAGACTTTTTTATCAAGCTTTGGCAGCAGACTGCGGCTACATATCGCTTTGGCGGCAAACACAGGGCATGGCTTATTACGATAGCGCATAACATGGCCATAGATTTTTTGCGCAAAAATCGCCCCGCGCAGTCTGTAGAAGAACTTGAAGAAGCAGGCGACTCCGTCACTATGTCGGTCCCGCCTTCCGATGATGATATCATCACCAAATTAACCCTTAAACAGGCACTCGACACATTGGAAGAAGACGAGCGCCAAATCATTAACCTGAAGATAATGGGTGAACTTACCTTCCGTGAGATTTCCCACATTCTTCAAAAACCTATCGGCACGGTTACATGGAAATACGCCAATGCGATTAAAAAATTAAGGAGGTGTCGCTATGAATGACAAAGATTTAATAAAAGCATATAAAGAACTTAAAAATAGCGAAGCTCCCGATTTATGGAGTCGCATCGAAGGAAGTATTGATACCGCATCCTCCGCCGAGAAGGTTAACGGTAGCGCACAGGAACAGCCTATTACAGCACGCCCTAACAAAATCCTTCCCCTGAAAAAATATAATAAATTCATTTTTAGTTCTGCGGCTGTTATATTGCTTGTTCTTGTTGCAACTGCCGTTATTGGATCACCACTTCTGAACAAAATGTCTGATCGGCTTCCCATGAACAAGGAGGACAATTCAGGTCAGGTACCCGACGTAAAAGAGGAATTTGAGTTGTCACAGAACACAGACGGCAGTTATGCCCCGCATAGTTATCCGACTATGCCAACAACAACCGCTGCTCCGACTACGACTTTTGCTTCGCCTCATACAACGAACAAACAGCCGGTTGAAGAACAAGATGCTTCTCAGAAAACCGAAGATGACAAAGATATTCCCGGCGAAAACCGAGGCGAGACTTCGGACCGTGTAATATATGAATTGCCGGCAAAATATGCTGAGCTTAAACTTGCCGATGTAAGACCCGTCAAACTTCCGACGGTAACCGCGGCACAGTCTCCGCAGACAAGGTATTTTACTATGGATGCTTTTGCGGACACAGAGTTACTCGTTCAAGCAACCGTGCAGAACATCGATTTTATCTTCAATGACAATAAAGAAGCTGTCACGGTTGTGTATACAGCTATTACTGACAATGTATATTACAGCGAAGGTGCTTATCCTACCGCCGGACGCTTCAGTGACGGCACTGAAATTCTCACTATAACAAGTCCGATTATTAAGGCCGACGATGTCTGGATGTATCCACTTTTGGTTAACCGCACTTATCTTCTTCCGCTTACGGTAACCGACACAGGCGCAATCAATCTTGTTTTTCCGTATGCGCCGCAGATAGAACTTTCACTGGATGGTTTTTGCGTGTTCCATTCAG
>JAZNXQ010000129.1:0-8115 GCA_045593945.1 Lachnospiraceae bacterium
GGAGTTGTCAAGGCAATAGAGTTTTGGCGTAACAACGAGAATTTTGAGTTTGTTTTTGTTACGGAAAACAAGGAAGTATATTATTCGGAATTACTTGAAAACGGGGTTTTTTTATTTGACCAGGGCATTATTGAAGACGGATATATACTTAAGTCCGTCAGTAAAACTACAAAGTAGTTTAAAACATAGATAAAAATGAAAAATATATTATTTAGGATAAATGTTTAGAAAGCGAGGATAAGGCTGTGATTAAACCTGCACTTAGCGATGAAATACTTTTAAAAGTAGAAAAACCTGCACGTTATCTCGGTAACGAGGTTAATATGGTGCGTAAGGACCCAAAGGATGTAGATGTACGTTTTGCAATGTGTTTCCCTGATGTGTATGATATCGGAATGTCACATCTGGGAATTCAGATACTTTATGATATGTTTAATAAAAGGGATGACGTATACTGCGAGCGAGTATATTCGCCGTGGACAGATCTTGATGAGATTATGCGCAAGGAAAATATTCCGCTTTTTGCGCTTGAATCACAGGAACCGGTGAAGAACTTTGATTTCCTCGGAATTACTTTGCAGTACGAAATGTGCTACACTAACGTACTTCAGGTACTTGATTTGTCACAGATTCCGCTTTTTGCAAAAGACAGAACAGAAGAGCATCCTATCGTTATCGGTGGTGGTCCGTGCGTTTATAATCCCGAGCCGATTGCTGATTTCTTTGATATGTTTTATATCGGAGAAGGCGAGACACAATACGGTAAATTAATTGATTTGTATAAAGAATGTAAGAATAATGGACTCGGAAGACAGGCTTTCCTTAGAAGAGCTGCAGAAGAAGTTCCTGGAATATATGTACCGTCCATGTATGAGGTTGAGTATAATGAAGACGGCACAATCAAGTCCTTTGAACCAATTGCTGATACGATTCCTAGAACAGTAAAAAAAGAAATCGAATGGAATTTAAGCGACACATATTATCCTGAAAAACCGCTTGTTCCGTTTATTAAGGCTGTACAGGACAGAGTTGTGCTTGAGATTCAGCGTGGTTGCATAAGAGGCTGCCGTTTCTGTCAGGCAGGTATGGTTTACCGTCCCGTGCGTGAACGTGATGTTGAATATCTTAAGGATTTGGCGGTTAAGATGCTTGAAAGCACGGGACATGAGGAGATTTCTCTTAGTTCCTTAAGTTCAAGTGATTACTCATGCCTTAAAGAACTTGTATATTTTCTTATTGAGGAGATTAAGAACAAGGGTGTTAATATTTCGCTTCCTTCACTCAGAATAGATGCTTTTTCACTTGATGTAATGAGCAAGGTTCAGGATATTAAAAAGAGCAGTCTTACATTTGCTCCGGAGGCAGGCTCACAGAGACTTCGTAACGTAATCAATAAAGGTCTTACGGAAGAAGTTATCATGGAGGGAGCAAAAGAAGCATTTAAAGGCGGTTGGAATAAGGTTAAGCTTTATTTTATGCTTGGACTTCCTACCGAGACAGTTGAAGATATGGAAGAAATCGCCGTACTTTCTGACAAAATTGCAAGACTTTACTATGAAACTGTTCCGAAGGAGGAACGTAAGGGCAAGGTTCAGATTACAGCAAGTACATCCTTCTTTATTCCGAAGCCTTTTACACCGTTCCAGTGGGCAACAATGCAGGGACAACAGGATTATATTGATAAAGCCAAGGTTGTTAATACCAAGATGAAATCCATGCTTAATGCCAAGAGCCTCAAATATAACTGGCACGAGGCTGATGTAACCGTGCTTGAGGGTGTTTTGGCGCGTGGTGACAGAAAAGTTTCCAAGGTTATTCTTGAAGCGTACAGACTTGGTTGTATTTTCGATTCATGGTCAGAAAGCTTTTCTAATGAGAAATGGTTACAGGCTTTTGAAAATACAGGTATAGATATGGATTTTTATAACAAAAGAGAACGTTCGCTTGATGAAATTCTTCCGTGGGATTTCCTTGATATCGGCGTTACTAAGGAATTTCTTAAGAGAGAATGGAAGAGAGCACTTGAAGAGAAAATTACACCGAATTGCCGTGATGCATGTGCAGGATGCGGCATGAAAGCGTTAGGAGGTGGCATCTGTGTTGAAGCAAAAGGTCAGAATTAAATTTGAAAAGACAGGAATGATGCGTTTCATCGGCCATCTTGATGTAATGCGATATTTCCAGAAGGCAATGCGCCGTGCAAAGATAGATATTGCTTATTCAGAGGGCTTTTCACCGCACCAGAAGATGTCATTTGCGGCACCTCTCGGAATCGGACTTGAAGGCACGGGCGAATACTTTGACATAGAGGTTAATTCTTTTATGCCTTCAAGTGCTATGACAGCAGCTCTTAACGAAGCAATGGTGGAAGGATTTAAGGTTATAAGCTGCAAGTATCTGCCGGAAAGCGCACCCAATGCCATGTCAAGCGTATTTGCGGCTGATTATACTGTTACGATTCACAATGATAATGTAGATATTACTGCAGAGGATTTGGCAGCAAAAATAAATGAATTTTATGCACAGCAGGAGATTATTACAGAGAAAGAGACTAAGAAA
The DNA here is from genome assembly GCA_045593945.1 of Lachnospiraceae bacterium. Taxonomy (GTDB): domain Bacteria; phylum Bacillota; class Clostridia; order Lachnospirales; family Lachnospiraceae; genus SIG300. The sequence continues at coordinate 2,560 of JAZNXQ010000129.1, forward strand.
AGTACAAGAACACGGGATATAAGGCCTCTTATATATTCACTTAGTTGTGAGAATAAGGTAATCCGTATGTGCTTAAGCACGGGAAGTACCGATAATATCAAACCGGAGCTTGTTATGACAAAGTTCTGCGAGTTTATCGGCATAGAATATACGGAAGAACCGATTTTATTTGACTATAAACGTAATGAAATATATACTAATGCGGGTAGTGACAGTGAAGTAAAACTTGTCACGCTTGAGGATATGGGTGAGGATGTTGAAGGATAAACTTCTGTTTACCGTTTATAAAGAATATATCATGATGGCGAGAAGTAACGACAGTGAGATTACAGAGCTTCAGTTTGAACCGCTTGCAGGTGAGAGTATTCTCGGTAATATGTATGTCGGAAGAGTAGAGAATGTCGTTAAGAATCTTAATGCGGCATTTGTTTCGTATGCCAAAGGTGAAATTGCTTATTTGCCGCTTGATGAGGCCAATTCACCGTTTTTTACAGAAACATCGGGTGCGGGAGGCAGTGCGCCCGGAAGTAATAAGCTTCCGGTAAAACAGGGTGACAATATTGTGGTTCAGATTGTTAATGAGGCTATTAAGACCAAGCAACCAAAAGCGACGGCAAGTTTTCTTGATTTCACAGGAAGATATGCTGTGTTGACTTACGGCAAAACCGGACTTGGTATTTCTAACAAAATCACAGATAAAAATGTGCGTAAGCTTTTTACGGAGGAGTTTGAAGGATATATTACTGATGAGTATGGTATTCTTATTCGTACCAATGCAGTAAATGTTGATTTAGAAACAATTCACGGTGAAATAAAATCTCTTATAAATGAAGCTGAATTTACTAAAAACACTTCGGTCAACCGTATGTGTCACACACTTTTGCGTGCGGAAGAAAAGGCTTATATTACAGAACTTCGGAATATTAATCTTACGGAAGTATCGGAGATAATTACTGATAATGAGCAGATTTTTAATGAACTTAATGAATGCGCCGTAAAGTATGATGCGGTGGCGGTTAAAGACATAATAACTCTGAAAGAGCCTGATTACATAAAGAATGTATTCGGTATTGAGACAGTAATAAAACATGCCCTTTCTGAGCGAGTATGGCTTAAATGTGGCGGTTATATTGTAATCCAACCGACGGAAGCGCTTACTGTTATTGACGTTAATTCGGGCAAATATGTAATAAAGAAGAACGATAAAAACGAAGCCGCAAAACGTGTCAATTATGAAGCGTGTGACATGATTGCCAAACAAATGAGACTTCGTAATCTGTCAGGAATAATTCTTATTGATTTTATTGATATGGATGACGATGAACGTGATAAATTGTTGAAATATCTCCGGTCAAAAGTAGAGACTGACAGAATAAAAACAGTTGTTGTTGATGTTACAAAATTATATTTAGTTGAAATTACACGAAAAAAAATCAAAAAACCTATTTATGAACAGCTGAAATTGTTGTAAAATGTAGTTAAGAATTAAGAGGTGATGCAATTGGCAAATGTTATAGCAAGTAAAGACGTATACAATATCATAAGACAAACTCTCAGCATGGTTAATCCCGATATAATGATACATGGTGAGATTACCGGCTATATTCTTGCCAAGATGCTTGAATGTGAGAGCATTTATACAAGACAGGATATTGCTGACTACGCGATGCTTGGCGTACTTCATGACATCGGTCTTTACAGGAATGAAACTCATGAGCAATTATTCATACTTGAGAATTACGATGTATGGGCGCATTCTATATATGGTTATCTGTTCCTGAAATATTTGTCACCTATGGAAGAAAAGGCTGACATAATTCTTTATCATCATTTGGATTACAGACTTTACAATAAAGTTCAGAACAAATATTTAAAGATTACATCATACTTAAATATTGCAGATAAGATGGATACCTTTATGCACATGCCCAAAGGCGAGGTTGACCCGAATTATTTTAAAGATTATAGGGACCTTACTTTTTCGGGACAGGCACTTGATTTGTTTTACAGGGCTGAAGCCAAATTTAAAATAATAGCCAAGCTTAGGGATGGTTCATACCGTTTAGAGCTTATGAATATTCTGGCGGCAAGGATTTTTTCTGAGGACCAGAAAAAGCGTTTTCTGCAGATGCTTATTTATACAATCGATTTCCGAAGCGTACATACGGTTGACCATACAATGGCAACTACTGCATTTGCAAGGGAAATTGCGAACTGTATGAGACTTCCGAGTATTGATCAACAGCATCTTTATTACGGGGCATTGCTTCATGATGTAGGCAAGCTTGCCGTGCCGATTGAGATTTTAGAGTCGCCGAGACGTCTTAATGACGAAGAGATGCGTGTTATGAAGACGCATGTTGAGATTACAGAGGATATTCTTACCGGCGTTGTTAATGACGAGATTGTTAAGATTGCTGCGAGACACCATGAGAAACTTGACGGTACGGGATACCCAAGGGGACTTCGTGGAGAAGAGCTTTCTCTTACGCAACGCATTATTGCAGTTGCGGATATTATCAGTGCTTTGCACGGTAAACGAAGCTACAAAGATTCCATGCCGGCAGAGAAGATTAAGCAGATTTTGAGGGAAGACGCCAATAACTCCAAGATATGTAAGAAGGTTGTGGATTGTGCACTTCGTAATTATAATACGATTATGCTCAATTTTGATAAAGAGCAGCGCGAGACAATGAAGATATATCTTATGATAAAAGACCAGTATGATGCAATCTATGAGCAGTTCAAAGAATTTGGTTAAATATAGGGCAAAAGATATATGTTTTTTAAGAAAACAAATACTTGACAAGTATTGCATTAAATGGTAAACTGTTTTAGTGTGCCGCACAATGAGGTTATAAGTGTCGGGTTTTCCGGCCACCGAAGTTGGCGAGTATTGATAATAGGAGGTGCCATATGTACGCAATTATAGCAACAGGTGGTAAACAGTACAAAGTAGCTGAAGGCGATATTATCAAAGTTGAAAAGCTTGGTGTAGAAGCTGGCGAGAACGTTACTTTTGATCAGGTTCTTGTTGTAAATGACGGAAGCCTTAAAGCAGGAGCTCCCTACGTTGAAGGAGCAAGCGTTTCTGCAACAGTTGTAGCAGAAGGTAAGGACAAGAAGGTTATCGTTTACAAGTATATGAGAAAAACAGGATACCACAAGAAGAACGGACACAGACAGGCGTTTACAAAGGTTAAGATCGACAAGATTAACGCTTAATACGGAAGACTATGATAAAAGCGATATTTTTTAAGGATTCCAAAAGTTTCATAAAAGGTTTTAGAATGAACGGACATGCAGAGTACGCTGACAAAGGTCAGGATATTGTATGTGCTGCAGTGTCTGCACTGACGGTAAATGCGGTGAATTCCATCGAACATTTTACGGACGATGAGATTTCTTACAAGAATAAGTCGGGTTTCTTTGAATTCAGATTCAAGAAGGATACGTCCAGTCCCGAATCGCAGTTATTGTTACATTCACTTTTGCTTGGTTTACAGGCAATTCAAAAAGATTATTCTGCTGAGTATATATCAGTTACATCTAAGGAGGTGTAAATTATGTTGAAGATGAACCTTCAGTTGTTTGCTCATAAGAAGGGTGTTGGTTCTACAAAGAACGGTAGAGATTCTGAGTCCAAGAGACTTGGTGCCAAGAGAGCAGACGGACAGTTTGTAAAAGCAGGTAACATTCTTTACAGACAGCGTGGTACAAAGATCCATCCCGGAATTAACGTTGGCCGCGGCGGTGATGATACATTATTTGCTTTAGTTGATGGTGTTGTTAAGTTTGAGAGAAAAGGAAGAGACAAGAAACAGGTTTCTGTATATCCTAAGGTAGCAAACGAATAATAAAGTAAAGGAGGCTGTTCTACAGCCTCTTTTTTACCCTATTAAACCCTTTGGAAAGAGGTGGCTATATATGTTCGCAGACAGAGCAAAAATATTTATAAAATCAGGAAAAGGCGGAGATGGACACGTAAGCTTCAGACGAGAATTGTTTGTTGCAGCAGGCGGCCCTGACGGCGGAGACGGTGGTCGTGGCGGCGATATTATTTTCGAAGTGGATCTCGGTCTTAATACACTTACGGATTTCAGACATACTACCAAATATGTTGCGGCAAGCGGTGAAGAAGGCGGCAAGCGCAACTGTCACGGTAAGGATGGCGAAGATTTGATTATAAAGGTTCCGGAAGGCACTGTAATTAAAGAAACTGAGAGTGGCAAAGTAATTGCAGATATGTCCGGAGATAATAAAAGAGAGATTATTTTAAAAGGCGGACGCGGCGGCAAGGGTAACAGACATTACGCAACTGCAACCATGCAGGTTCCCAAGTATGCACAGCCCGGACAGCCTGCCAAAGAATTATGGGTTAATCTTGAGCTTAAGGTCATTGCCGATGTAGGACTTGTAGGTTTTCCTAACGTTGGTAAATCCACATTTTTGTCGAGAGTAACCAATGCCAGACCTAAGATTGCAAATTATCATTTTACAACACTTAATCCTAATCTCGGAGTTGTTGATTTTGAAGAAGGTAAAGGATTTGTAATTGCCGATATTCCGGGACTTATCGAAGGTGCAAGCGAGGGCGTCGGACTCGGACATGAGTTCCTGCGTCACATCGAGAGAACCAAGGTTCTTATCCATATCGTGGATGCGGCTTCGACAGAAGGAAGAGATGCTGTAGATGACATTAATAAGATAAATAATGAGCTGATGTTATATAATGAAAATCTTACAAAACTTCCGCAGGTTATCGCGGCTAATAAGATTGATGCGATATATGACGAAGAGGATGACACTGTAGCGCGTTTAAAGGCCGAATTTGAGCCTCAAGGCATTAAGGTGTTCCCGATATCGGCTGTAAGCGGAAAAGGCGTTAAAGAGCTGTTATATTGCGTCAGAGAGATGCTTAGTAAATTGGATTCAGAGCCGGTTGTATTTGAGAGAGAATATTTTACAGAGGTTCTTGAAGCAGGTAACGAGCCTTATTCGGTTTACATGGAAGAGGAAGGTGTATTTGTAGTTGAAGGTCCTCGTATTGAGAGAATGCTCGGTTATACCAACCTTGATTCCGAGAAGGGCTTTGATTTCTTCCAGAAATTCATGAAAACTAACGGTATTCTTGATGAACTTGAAGCACTTGGAATTGAAGAAGGCGATACAGTAAGAATATATGGCTTTGAATTTGACTATTATAAATAAAGGAGAAAGCAATGACAAGTAAAGAACGTGCTCATTTTAGAAGTCTTGCAGCTACAATGAACCCTATTTTTCAGGTTGGAAAAGCAAGCCTTACGCCTGAATTCACTGAGGCAATCAGGGAAGCTTTGGAAGCGCGCGAGCTTATAAAGATTTCAGTTCTCAAAAACTGTATGGATGACCCGGGCGAAATCGCGCAGGTGCTTGCAGAGAGAACATCTTCAGAGATAATTCACGTTATGGGTAAGAAGATTGTTTTGTATAAAGAGAACAAAGAAAAGGCTAAGAAACAGGCCGAAAAAACCAACGCACGTAAGTGGTAAACAGGGAGGAATCGGACAATGGATA
>JAZNXQ010000130.1:0-1553 GCA_045593945.1 Lachnospiraceae bacterium
ATAAGTCCGCTTTTTCTAAGTGCAGTTACAATCGGCTTGTATAACAAAAATGTAAATGCTGCATTAAGCCCGCCTTTTAACAGGTTAAACGGCAAAAACACAGGCAAAAGAAGTTCTACAACAGCCTCTCTCGGATACTTCATGTAAATGGGTGTAAGCAGATAATTCCATAAAAGCATGACTACAACCATTGCAATACAGCCTGCAAAAAGACCGGCTATCGCACTGTATATGCTCTTCTTTCTGTAATAAATCACTGTTGCTACACACGCAAACGAACAGGTTGACAAAATATTCATTATACAACCGATAATTCCCGTATCGCTTATCGTTATCATCTCAATAAGAGATACTATAACCGATATCAAGAGTGCCGATACCGGTCCCATGATAAAACCTCCAAGTGTAATAACAATATCCTTGGGATCATACTTCAAAAAAAGTACCACAGGAATTCTTGCAACGACTACTATCGCAAACGCAATGGCCGCAAACATTCCAATCATCGTAATTCGTTTCACTTTGTTGTTCATAATAAAATTCTCCTTTTAGAAAAAATATTTTATGAAACATTCCGGTTTTACATTTCACCCCGGCTTATGCCTTCGTTTCCTGCAAAGAAAAAAGCCCCATGAAAACATGGGGCTATAGCTGTTGTTATAATATTGCAACAAAAGTGTACAACATAACACAGACATCTCTTCTCTCATCCGGACTGTACCGTCGGTTTTGGAATCACACCAAATCAACCGCCTTGGCGGCTCACAGACTCAGCAGTTGTTATACTGCATCACTGTCGGTCGGGAATCTAACCCTGCCCCGAAGAATGTTTCTTATAGGAATATACTACAATTTCATCGTAAGTGCAATACGTTTCTTGGCAACATCCACGGAGATAACCTTAACCTCAACGATATCACCAACGCTTACAACCTCAAGCGGATGCTTGATATATCTTTCTGTCATCTGCGAAATGTGTACAAGACCATCCTGGTGCACGCCTATATCAACGAACACACCAAAGTCGATAACATTTCTTACGGTTCCCTTTAAAATCATTCCCGGAGTCAAATCCTTCATATCAAGGACATCGCTTCTAAGTATTGGCTTGGGCATCTCATCACGCGGGTCACGTGCCGGTTTTTCGAGTTCCTGCACGATATCCATAAGTGTAATCGCACCGACACCAAGCTCCTTGGCAAGAGCTTCACTCTCCGTCTTGGTAACTCTCTTGCTGATGCCTCTAAGACCACCGCTTGTCAAATCCTGCGGTGAGTAGGAAAGCTTCTTAAGAAGCTCTTCTGTAGCGGCATAACTCTCGGGATGCACGCTTGTTGCATCAAGTGGATTGTCTCCGCCGGAAATTCTCATAAAACCGGCGCACTGCTCGTAAGCCTTGGGACCGAGTTTTGCAACTTTAAGAAGCTGCTCTCTGTTAGTAAATTTACCGTGTTCCTCACGGTATGCAACGATATTTTTTGCAATTACCTTGCTGACACCTGATATATATTCAAGCAATGAAGCGCTCGCCGTATTAAGGTCTACACCAACCT
>JAZNXQ010000131.1:0-3886 GCA_045593945.1 Lachnospiraceae bacterium
GTTGCAACTTCTCTCTGCGGCGAAGCCAACCTTGGTCCGACTTCACTTTTACTTGGAATAACCGTACCTTTCTTCAATGTGTATGCTGTAATCGCACTGGAAACCTTCCGCGGTGGCAAGCCCAGCATCCGCAAAATGATAAAAGGAATTGTAACCAATCCCCTGATTATTTCGTGTGTACTTGGTGTTATCTTCTATCTTCTTAAAATAGAACTTCCGTATGCCGTTGACAAAACCGTCGTTGACCTCGGCAGAGTTGCGACTCCGCTCTCCCTTGTGGTACTCGGCGGCGAGTTCGCATTTTCCAACGTGCGCAAGTACGCAAAACAGCTCCCGATTACCGTAATCGGAAGACTTGTTGTCAGTCCTCTCATATTTGTAACGCTCGGTGTTCTTATGGGTTTCCGTGACGAGATGCTCGTTCCTATACTTATTATGTTCGGCGCACCTACTGCAGTATCATCATTTACGATGGCCCAACAGATGGACGGCGACAGCGAGCTCGCCGGGCAGATAGTCGTGTTTACTTCCGCGGGCGCAATATTTACAATATTTGTGTGGATATTTGTGTTGAAGCAGTTAGGGTTTATGTAGGATACAGCTCGAAAAACTCTCTAAAAATAATATGTCAAAAACTGGCAAATATCATTTGCATATCTCCCTCTCTTGTATTATAATTAATTTGTGGGAACGGTTGCCCCTTGAGAGAGGGGGTTGATGCCTATGCAGTACGTTACATATGATAACTTAATTCAGTTAGGATTACTCATAGTAGCTATTATAGGTCTCGTTTATGAGATAAGTCACAGAAAGACAAAATAGACCGCCCCTTAGCTTTGGCGAGCATGGACGGTCTATTTTAGTTCATCTTCATTGCAAGGGGTACAACCTAGTACCTCTGCCTAGATTGATTGTAACATACCCCTTCTTTTTTGTAAATACGCGAAATATTGTTACTCTCATTTTTTACCAATTATAACACATCGGAGGTATAACCATGGACAATGAACAATTAATAACTCAGAACATACAGCCGGAGCCGCCCAAGCACTCACACATTGATATAACAGAAGAAGTGGCAGAGGGCGCACTTGATGTAGGCGTTAATTTAGCAGGCGAAGTCATCGGGGATGCACTTGAGAGCGCTGATGATTTACCCGTTATCGCCATCATCGGGATTGTTGCCGGAGTTATTGCCGCTGTAGGCGGAATTGCTTTTGGAATATATAAGCTTGTCAAGGCTCTTAAGAAGAAATAACCACATTCCGGATACAAAACAAGCCCTTGTGCAGTTTAACCGCACAAGGGCCTTTCAATTTCCAAAGCAATTTTAAATAACACCAAATATATTCAGCAACAACACTGCCAATGTCCCGAGCGAGGTCAAAAACGACACAACGCAGAAGAACGTAACCGTGGAAAGCTTCTTCTTCATCTTCTGTGCCTTGTACTCTTCCTCAGATGCCGATATACGGATTGCCTTCTCTGTAGACACCTGTGTCGATTCTACTTTTTTAAGAGTATCTGCAATTGAAGCCTGAATCTTCTCGAACTCTCCCGCAAAAAGCTCCGGATTATACTGAACGAGAGCTTTGAGTTCTGCAAGTGCTTCTGCCTCCGACTCTCTCTGCTTCTTAATCTCTTCAAGTCCGCTACAGGTCTGCTCCAAAAGTGCGCGGTCGCTTGCCGTAAGTCTTACCTGATCAGGTGCATCAAGTTTTCTTTTTACCATGTCAAGAAAATTATTTGCCATATTAATTCTCCTCTCTTTTGTATATATCCGTCCGCATAAAGTCTTCTATAATTATTATAACTACTAATAAATCAGAGTTCAATATATTTTTTGTTATTACGGCAAAAACAGAACATTTTTATATATTAACATGTTTCTAAATATAAGGTTTTGTGGTATAATCATATCAAACAGTCAAAGGAGTCCCGCCATGAAAAGTATATTAATTAAAGACACCACCAAACAGGAGCGCATCGAAATCATCAGGGAATGGCTTCCTATTGAAGACGGCCTTGAGGACTGCGAGATTGATTTGTGGGAGATGTATCGTGACTACATCGACGGCAAACGTGAAGTAGCCGAGATTAATGCTTCATTTCAGGCAGACTTCTATACAGAATAAGATAAGGAGGAGACAATATGATACATCATATCGTTATGTGGAATTTCAAACCCGAAATCACGGAGGAAGAGAAGCCGGAGCTCATAAGGAAAATGAGCAAACGTCTTTGTGCACTTGTAGACAAAGTACCCGGGCTTGTTACCGCTGTCTTCGTAGAAAGGCCCCTGTCTTCAAGCACACATGATATTGCTCTTGTTACAACCTTTAAAAGTGTAGACGACCTTGCCGCATACGCTACTCATCCCGACCACGTTTATGTTGCGGATAAGTATGTCCGTCCTTATGTTACCGACAGAGCATGTCTCGATTATTAATTGACATTTTATAAGTTAAACTGCCACCGGGTAGTAGAATGCACAAGCATTCGTGAACATATCGTTAGGTCTTTGAAGATATGTTTGCGGATGCTTTTTTTGGGAGGTCCTATGTTTAAAAATTTACCGAAAAACTATTTTTCCAAGACAGAGCTTTTGCTTTGGTTTTGTTCTGTCTCACTGATTATTTTGTCTTTCTGCCTTTTTGACAGAACCAATTATATGACTCTCGCTGCTTCATTGATAGGCGTTACCTCACTTATCTTTAATGCTAAAGGCAATCCTTGCGGGCAACTTCTGATGATTATCTTCAGTCTGCTTTACGGAATTATTTCTTTTACGTTTTCCTATTACGGCGAGATGATAACGTATCTCGGAATGACCATGCCTATGGCAGTATTTGCACTGATTTCATGGCTTAAAAATCCCTATAACGGGAACAAAGCAGAAGTTAAGGTAAACCGCATCGGAAAAACCGAAACTTTTCTTATGTGGCTGCTTACCGTCATTGTTACGGTTATTTTTTACTTTATACTTAGCGCATTTAACACTGCCAACATCGTGCCCAGCACGCTCTCGGTTACGACAAGCTTCCTTGCCGTTTACCTAACATTCAGAAGATGCCCGTCATATGCCATCGCTTACGCCGCAAATGATATTATTCTTATCATCCTCTGGATTCTGGCAAGCATGTACGACATTAAATATATTTCGGTTGTGGTTTGCTTCGTCGCTTTTTTATTCAATGATATCTACGGTTATGTAAGTTGGCGCAAAATGGAAAAACGTCAATCAAAATAGCTTTAATATCTTTACCTTTTGTGATATAATTTTGTACAGATGCGGGAACTCTGATTAATAAAAGATTTTTGCCGCACTGCAGAATTAATGCAGAAAGGAGCTTCTAAAATGAATGCAATGCATACTAATTACGTTGAAGAAATTGTAAGTCTTATTAAGTCCTCACAGGACTCTGGAATTTTTTTGGAGATATACGAAACGTACCACGACAACGACATTGCGGAAGCCCTGGAATTTTTGACCTCTGACGAGCGTACCGCCCTTTATGATGCCCTTGGAGCAGAACGTACCTCCGAGATTTTTGCATACCTCGAAGATGCAACACCTTACTTTGAAGAGATAAAACTTGAAGATGCTGCGGAAATCATCGAGAACATGGACTCGGATGATGCTGTTGATATTCTTGAAAATATTGATGAAGAAATCGGTGAAAAGCTGGTTGATTTGCTCGATGAAGAAGCCAGTCGCGACATCCGCCTGATTCAGTCCTACGATGAAGACGAAATCGGCAGTAAGATGACAACCAACTTTATTTCTATAAAAAAAGGCCTGACTATAAGACAGGCAATGAAGGCTATGATTACGCAGGCCGAAGAGAATGATAATATTTACACGGTATATGTGTGTAACGAAGAT
>JAZNXQ010000132.1:0-2499 GCA_045593945.1 Lachnospiraceae bacterium
AATCTTGCCGCCTGCATGGATGTAAGATACTACACAACCGTTATCAACTGCAGCCTTCTCAAATCTTCTGATTGAAAGGTTCTCACCGATAACTGCAACCTTCTCTACCAATGCATCCTTAACTGTCTTAGCTGCATCTGCATTCCAAGCTTCTGCCATGAAAGCGTCCATGTCAGCTGCATTTGAAGCAAGTGCCTGTTTTGCAACGTCAGCAACAAAGCTTCTGAACTCTTCATTCTTAGCAACGAAGTCTGTCTCGCTGTTAACTTCTACGATTGCAGCTGTCTTGTCATCTGCACCGATGATTGTAGCAACGATACCTTCAGCAGCGATTCTTCCTGCCTTCTTCTCAGCCTTTGCCTGACCGTTCTTTTTTAAATATTCTACAGCCGCATCCATATTACCGTCTGTCTCTGCAAGAGCCTTCTTACAGTCCATCATACCTGCGCCTGTCATCTCTCTTAACTCTTTTACCATTGAAGCTGTAATATTTGCCATATTCGTATCCTCCGATAGTTAATAATTATTCAGCGTCTTCTGCTGCGATTTCTTCGATATCCTCAGCCTCTGCAGCTTCGAACTCATCGTCATAGTTAACCTCGCCCTGGTTAGCTTCGATAACAGCATCTGCCATCTTAGCAACGATTAATTTAACGGCTCTGATTGCATCATCATTACCGGGGATTACATAATCTAACTCTTCAGGATCACAGTTTGTATCTGCGATACCGATTAACGGAATACCAAGTGTATGTGCTTCCTGGATACAGATTCTTTCCTTCTTGGGATCTACTACGAAGATAGCATCCGGAATCTTCTTCATCTCTTTGATACCACCGATATTCTTCTCTAACTTCTCCCACTCTTTCTTAAGTACAGCAACTTCCTTCTTAGGAAGAACATCGAATGTTCCGTCTGCTGCCATTGTCTCGATCTGCTTTAATCTTGCAATTCTTGACTGGATTGTCTTGAAGTTAGTAAGCATACCGCCTAACCATCTCTCGTTAACATAATACATACCGCAACGCTCTGCCTCGCTCTTAATAGCATCCTGAGCCTGCTTCTTTGTACCTACGAAAAGGATTGTACCACCTTCTGCTACTACATCAGAGATTGCCTTGTAAGCTTCGTCAACTTTACCTACTGACTTCTGTAAGTCGATGATGTAGATACCGTTTCTCTCTGTGTAAATGTACGGAGCCATCTTAGGGTTCCATCTTCTTGTCTGGTGTCCGAAATGTACACCTGCTTCCAATAACTGCTTCATTGAAATAACGCTCATTATTTCTACCTCCATTTGGTTTTGCTTCCATGCGCCTCATAGTCGGGTTACCATAGGCACCGTCCCGATTAGCAACGCATGTGCTTTCTATTTTTGGGCATAAAGCACCGCCCAATATCATAACACAATACCGGGCGGTTGTAAAGTCTTTTATTAAAATTTTTAATTTCATGTCCTCACGCAGCAAACTACGACTGTATGGCACCCTTTTAGCGGGTGGCAATTATTATTTTTCTTGCAACTTTACGGTTTTAAGAAAAACTACAGCTTTTTGCTTTCCGCCCTTTTATTTTGTGCCGCTACAAGAAACTCGCGGAATTGAAGAAGTTCAAGAATGTCGGGATTTAGTTATATTTTTATTATAGTTTTGCGAAGACAACATAGCACTTTAGCAGAACTTACTTTACAAATGCTTCGATGATGCACGCCTCGCAGTGCTTGTTTGAGTAAAAAGGCGGCTTTATGTTTTGAAAATAGATTAGCAAAAATACCGAGCCGCCTTTTTAGGAGTTAACGGAGAGGCGTGCCAATAAAACATCGAAGCATGTAAAGTCTAGTTCTGCTTAAGGGCGTAGAGTTGCGAGCAAAACTATAATAAAAATATAACTAAATCCAAACATTTCTGAACTTCTATTCAATTCCACTCAGACAACTCTGCGCGGCACAATTAGGCGGAAAGCTTAAAAAGCTAAGTTTTTCTAAAAAACCTATGTTGTCTGCGAAAAATAATAATCCCCCCGCTAAAAGGGCGCCATACAGCCGTAGTTTACTGCGTGAGGACATGAAAGTTCAATTTTTAATCCCACTTAAAAATAACTATTCCGGTGATTGCAAGAAGCATACCTATAACCTTTTTCCACTCAAAACCGACCTTTTCCACGCCGAATATTCCAAACACCTCTATCAAGTATGCAACAAGAAGCTGCGACACCACTATCAGCAGAACTGCCTTTGCAGGGCCCAGCTGTGACATACTTTTTACAACGGTAAAAGTTATAAATGCGCCGATGACGCCACCTAGAAGCATATATTTGTTCTCGAGTTTAAAAAGTCCTGCAAAGCTTTCTCTGCCCGTCACAAATCAAACCACAATGCAAAGTGCAAGTGCCGTAATCTGTACCCAGGTATTCGATACCCACATACTCGTATTCTTCGTAACCTCGGTGTTAAACACTCCCTGTATACTCATTAATGCGCCTGAAATAAGCGCTATTATA
>JAZNXQ010000133.1:0-4004 GCA_045593945.1 Lachnospiraceae bacterium
CTTCTGCAATGGTCTCATATATCTCATTCACCTTGTCGTAAATCATCTTAAGACTATTTACAACTGCCGCAAACTCATCACCATAAGCCGTCTGCGAAAAAATATCATTATCAAGTGTCTCTATTTTTCTTATATTGGCAAGCTGCGAAAAGCTGTTAAGAAGCTCTGCAACCTCTGCTCCGTGTCCGCCTGTAAAGTTCTTATCAATCCACTCGGTAACAAACTCGTCAACATCCACTTCTTTTTTGTCGATGTCCCAGGCAAGCCTTGCAAGAAAGCTCATCTCCTGTTCAAGCGGCTTAATCGCTCCGATATTCATAACCCAGAGCTTGCGGATACCTTCTGCATAAGCTTTGCCAAGCTCATTCTTAGTATGTGCAAGCGGTGTTGAACACAGGAAAACATAAGAACGTCCGGCAGGTGCCCAGTATGAATTATGATAATAAATCCCGTTACCGCCGGCTCTTAATTTCTCTTTGTCTGAAGGATATCTGCGTACATAGCCGTAGTTGTCGTTCGACCAGATAAGCGTAAAATCCTCCGGCACTTTGAGTCCAAAATCATAAAGCGGAAGAACCTCCTTGTATGGCACAAAAATCTTAACCGGATTATAATCCAGAGTGTTCTTAAGCATGTCATTCTGTGTATTTATAATCTCTTCAAGTAAGTCAACTTTTGCCTGTGTAAGTTCCTCCGGTGTCTTATCTTTAAGACCTCGGATTTCAAAGCCTGAATCATGCACGCCTCGCATACCGAGAGTATAGCTTACCTCAAAATCCTTGTTCTGCTCAATGCTCTCCTGCCAATACTCTTTAAGAATCTCCCTGTTGCGACCCTCTACGGAATAATCGTACATTGCATCATCGTAACCCTTTTTAGCCTTCCACGGCTTCCACTCCCTGTTGTTGCTTCGCATGAGCATATCGCAATGAGAGGTTCCGATAACCACACCCATTCTGTCCGCAAGCGCACCATTCTCGCGATTCATATTAAAAGAATTAACATGCATCGCAGGCCACATATAATTAGCCTTAAGACGAAGCACCAACTCAAAAATCTTCTCATACGCCTTAAGTCCGATAGTCTCCTCACCCAGATGCTTCTGCACCCAATGCTCAAGCTCTTCTTCATCATTTATGAAAAATCCTCTGTATTCGACAGTCGGATAATCTGTCTTCACGTAACCGTCTTCAAGCTCAAATCTTGCCTTTTCTTTAATCGGAACATCAGCAAAATAATACCACGGAGACACACCGAGCATCTCACAAAACTCATAAATACCGTAGATTGTTCCTCGTCTGTCAGAGCCCATAATTACAAGGCTGTCGCTAAACTCCATGATGGTGTAAGCTTCTTTCTTTAGCTTACCGTTTTCATCAAGCATTGCCACCGGCACATCAAAAGCATCGATAATCTGCGACACACCTATAGTTCCGACAATTATATCCGTCGCATTACCGAACAGATTACCGTTACCTTTATAAAGTCTTACACCAACTGTTCTCTGCAAATCCGTCTTGAGATTGTTGATTGCTATTGAAACTGCATCCGACTCCGCAAAATCGTAAATAATATTTATACTGTCACCATGTTCTATAATAAAGCTCATAGAATGTCTCCTTTATCTTGATATCAAAATATCATACTCGCAAACTCGCGCTACCGCGCTCCTAAGCGCCGCTATACTCGCAAACTCGCGCTACCGCGCTCACGCGTCTGCTTCGCAGACAGTTTGCTCGTTGAACAGTGCAAGAAAAACAAATGGCGCTTTGCGCCGCTTGTTTTTCTCTTGCACTGTTCACATTATAACATTTTTGACAAAAAAGGGAATAGCAGGAAATGCTTTTCATCAAGCATTTATTGCCATTCCCCATAATCTTTATATTTTAATATTTCTTTATACTACACAATGTCATCCACAACCGCTCCTGAAAGATCCTGCATTGTAAGCTTAAGCTCAGCCACAATGTTCTCCAGCGACTTCTTCACATCCGGCATATTCTCAGCCTGCTTTACCTGGCTTACTTCATCAAGTACCGATTCAAGCTCGCACATTTCTTCAAGCTGTTCTTCTTTTGCCTTACGCTCGGCCCTCGCTTCGTCAAGCTTCTCCTTAAGCTCTTCAGCCTTCTCCTCGGCCGCCTCTGCCTTTTCTTTATCCTCGGCAATTTCCTCGTCAACATGTTCCTTGGCCTCAGTTATAAGCTCGCCGATAATGGATGCGCTTGCCGCTTTAAGGACATCTTCACTTTGCTTCTTAGCATCAACCATCTCATGCGATTTGAGGCGTTCAAGCTTAACTCCTGATATAATCGCATTCTCTTCTTTGATAAGTTCTATGTTTTTGTCGATTTCTCCCTGCCAGTGCTTCTGCAGTTTATCAAGGTCAAGCATCTGTTGCTGATAATCGGTAATCCCGTTCTTCTTTATCTGCGCAAGCCGCTCCTGCTCCTCCTCTGTAAGAATCGGCAGCTGACCGTTTTTCTCAAAATATCCCTGTTCCTTACGCAAAAGCTCCAGATCCGCATGTTCCTGACTGTCTTCTGTAATACCGTAACTCTCGATAACATCTGCCCTCAGCTCATCTATACGCTTAAGCTCCTTCGTATATTCGTAATTCTCTGCATTCAAATCCCTGATATGCTTTCTTCTGACATCAAGATCCTCATCAATTTCTCTGTCGCCCTCAAATGCATCCGACACAATACCGAGTGCCATCTGCTGTGCCTTTTTGCGCTTTTCTTCAATCGTCTCAGCACCAAGGTTGAGATTGCCTGCTTTCACAACCAAACCCTTGCCCTCACAAGGCTCATTACCCACCTTTTTAGCATTCATTTCTTCGGAACTGTACTTTGCCGTATTATTCAAATTAATATTATTAGAGTCGCCTTGAATTCTCATATCGTAATTCATCTCCTAAGTATCTTACATATATTTATTTATCGGCATGGCAACATCATAATTTTATAAGCACTCTATGGAATTTGCACAAAACTTACTTAAATGTTTACCTTACGATTTTCTAACCTCATTCTATTCATAAAAAGAAGCCTTGCATTACATCAATAATGCAAGGCTCCGAAATTCACTTCGATTTATTCAATTGTAAAGAATCTTGTATCTTCATCAAGCTTCTGTGCAAGTCCCTTCGTCTCGTCAGCAGCTTCCGCAAGAATATTAATCATTGCATTAAGCTCTTCGATAGAGGCTGTTGTTTCCTGTGTTGCAGCAGCATTCTCTTCAGAAATAGCTGAGAGATTCTGAATAATATCTACAACAACCTGTCTTGCTTCGTCACATTCCTTAGCCTGACCGTTGATACGTGCTGTCTCTCTTGTTGCTTCTTCTATACCGCTTATTACATCGTCAAAACGTGCCTTTGTAGCTGTAAGCTTCTCCTGCTGTTCCTTAATTCTGCCTGTAACCTCTTCCATCATCGCCATAGAATTCTTGGAATCCTCTGCAAGTGCCTTAATAATCTCTGAAATACGCTGTGCAGATGCATTAGATTCTTCTGAAAGCTTGGAAATCTCAGTTGCAACAACCGCAAAGCCCTTACCTGCTTCACCTGCTCTTGCTGCCTCAATGGAAGCATTAAGTGCAAGAAGACTTGTCTGGCTGGCAATATTGGTAATAAGCTCAACCGCCATCTCAATCTGATTTACTGAATTATCAGTTGCCTTAACGTTCTCTGCAACCTTATAAACAGCAGTTGCCGTCTTATCATTAGAATCACTAAGCTCATTCATTATAGCTGAAGATTCTTCTCCTGTCTCTCTCATTACAATCGACTTCTTGTTAAGCTCATCAATATTGGCTACGATAACCTCAATGAGTTCGCCCATGTCACTAATCTTGCCTGTTGCAGTCTCTGTATCCTCTGCCTGTGACATAGCACCCTTAGATACATCATTGATTGCAAGTCCGATCTCGTCAGCCGTCGCACTGCTCTGCCTTGAAATATCCGCAAGCTTCTCACCATCTTCAAGAACTTTATCCGCAGC
>JAZNXQ010000134.1:0-1757 GCA_045593945.1 Lachnospiraceae bacterium
GTTATCACAGATCCGTTTTCATTAACTCCTGAACATACACTTGCAGATGCAGATGCATTGATGGGCAAGTTCAGAATTTCAGGTGTTCCGATTACAGAGGGTAAGAAGCTGGTTGGTATTATTACAAACCGTGATTTGAAGTTTGAGACAGATTATACGAAGAAGATTAAAGAGTCTATGACTTCAGAAGGCTTGATTACAGCTAAGGAAGGAACGACAGTTGAGGAGGCTAAGCAGATTTTGGCTAAGGCTAGAAAGGAAAAGCTTCCTATCGTTGATGATAACTTCAATTTAAAGGGACTTATTACAATTAAGGATATCGAGAAGACAATCAAGTATCCTTTAGCAGCAAAGGACGCACAGGGTAGATTACTTTGTGGTGCGGCAGTAGGTATTACAGCTAATATGCTTGACAGAGTTGCAGCACTTGTTGATGCTAAGGTTGACGTTATTGTTGTTGACTCTGCACACGGACATTCCAAGAACATTATTACAGCCGTTAAGAGCATCAAGGAGAGATTCCCTGAGCTTCAGGTTATCGCCGGTAATGTTGCTACAGGCGCAGCTACCAAGGCACTTATCGAAGCAGGTGCAGATGCGGTTAAGGTTGGTATCGGACCGGGTTCAATCTGTACAACACGTGTTGTTGCCGGTATCGGTGTACCGCAGATCAGTGCAATTATGGATTGTTATGCAGTTGCTAAGGAATATGGTATTCCGATTATCGCAGACGGCGGTATCAAGTACTCAGGTGATGTTACCAAGGCTATCGCAGCAGGTGGTAATGTATGTATGATGGGTAGCGTACTTGCAGGTTGTGACGAGAGCCCGGGAACATTTGAGATTTTCCAGGGTAGAAAGTTCAAGGTATACCGTGGTATGGGTTCAATCGCAGCTATGGAGAACGGAAGTAAAGACCGTTACTTCCAGACAGATGCGAAGAAGCTTGTTCCGGAAGGCGTTGAAGGACGAGTTGCATATAAGGGAACTGTTGAAGACACAATCTTCCAGATGCTTGGCGGTCTTCGTTCAGGTATGGGTTACTGTGGAGCACCGACTATTCCGGTACTTCAGGAGACAGGACAGTTTGTTAAGATTTCAGCTGCTTCACTTAAGGAAAGTCATCCTCATGACATCCACATTACGAAGGAAGCTCCTAACTACAGTCCCGAATAATAAGTTAATTACAGCACCGTTTGTTTTAGACAGACGGTGCTTTTTATTGTTTGTTTTGCGTATAATTAAAAAAAGCTGTTTTGGGGCTTGTATGAAAAGTATTAAAAAGAAATTTAGTGCCATATTGTTTTTTGCTGTTTTTCTGCATGAGGTAGTGTGGCAAATGAATAATAATCCTGATTTTGCAAAAAGTGTAACCTCACGTGAAGTGGTAGTTGAAGCTCCGAGAATAGCACTCACCTTTGATGACGGACCTCATGCCATCTTTACGGAGCAGTTGCTGGATGGTCTTAAGGAAAAAGGGGTTGTAGCAACATTTTTTCTTTTGGGCTGTAATATTGAAGGTAATGAGGAAATCGTAAGCAGAATGCAGAAGGAAGGGCATCTTATCGGTAATCATACCGATTCTCATGTGCAGCTTACATTGCTTGAGTCTTCAACGGCAAGTGAAGAGATTTCTTCGACAAATATGAAAATTTTCAATATAACGGGGCATATGCCGGAGTATATTCGTCCGCCGTTCGGGTGTTGGAATGAAAATATTGCAACGAATATTAATATGACCGCAGTGCTTTGGGATA
>JAZNXQ010000135.1:0-11911 GCA_045593945.1 Lachnospiraceae bacterium
TATCTTCTCCTGCGCTTTCTCAAATGCTATCTCCTGTTGAAGTTCCATAAGTTCGTCACGTCTGTCTTCCTTAACCTCATCATCAACTTGGTCCGGAAGCTTCGCAGCAGGCGTATCCTCCTCAGGCGAATATGCAAATACTCCGAGTCTGTCAAATTCCATCTCATCTGCGAATCTGTAGAGTTCCTCATGCTGCTCCTGTGTCTCGCCCGGAAAACCGCTGATTAGTGTTGTTCTAAGCACTATATCGGGAATCTCTTTTCTGAGAAGGTCTATAATATTACGAAGGTCCTCCTGATTGGTTCTTCTGCCCATACGCTTAAGTACCGTATCATCAGCATGCTGAATCGGAATATCAAGATAATGACAAATCTTAGGTTCTTCCTTCATAACATCTATAAGCTCTTGCGTTATCTCTTCAGGATAACAATACAGAATTCTTATCCATTGGAT
Organism: Lachnospiraceae bacterium; assembly: GCA_045593945.1. GTDB lineage: Bacteria > Bacillota > Clostridia > Lachnospirales > Lachnospiraceae > SIG300. Next base: position 454 of record JAZNXQ010000135.1, read on the forward strand.
TCCGCCGACCTTACAAAGTTCCTTAAGAAGTGTAGGAAGCATCTTCTTGCCATAGATGTCCATACCATAAAGCGTTGTTTCCTGTGCAACAAGAAGAAGTTCCTTAACACCCTTGTCGGCAAGTTCCTTTGCTTCATCAATAAGTCTTTCCATTGGCACGCTTCTGTAATTACCTCTGATTCTTGGGATAATACAGTAAGTACAATGCTTATCACAACCTTCAGCAATCTTAAGATATGAATACCAACCACCGGTTGTTATAACACGACCCGTATCTGTTCTTGCAAGCTTTGTAAGAGGTTCAAAGCTTTCGCTTTTCTCTGCACTGTTTTCAAGTGCCTTTCTCACAACTTCATTTATATCCTCAAAGGATGCCGTACCGATAAGTCCGTCAACCTCAGGAATCTCTGTTTTAATCTCTTCCCTGTAACGTTCCGCAAGACAGCCTGCTACAATTAAAGCTTTACATTTACCGTCCATCTTCATCTGCGCCATATCGATTATGGTCTGAATGCTTTCTTCCTTAGCATCCTGAATGAAGCAACAGGAATTGATAACAATAACTTCTGCTTCATATTCATCATCAGTAAATGTATAACCGTCTCTTAAAAGGTGGCCCATCATAACCTCAGTATCAACAAGGTTCTTATCACACCCGAGCGATATAAACATTATTTTCATAAAAATCTCCTATTCTAAAATCACCGTGAACGGTCCGTCATTAGTAAGTGCAACCTTCATATCCGCACCGAACTTACCTCTTCCTACAGTCTTAACTTCCTTTTCGCAAAGACTTATGAAATACTCATAAAGTCTCTCTGCCATCTCAGGCGGACCTGCTTCTATAAAACTCGGTCTGTTACCCTTGCGGCAATCTGCATATAAAGTAAATTGCGAAACGATGAGAAGGCTACCGTCTACCTGACCAAGAGAAAGGTTGGTCTTACCTTCGGAATCTTCAAAAATCCTAAGCCCTATAAGCTTCTTAACTATTCTCTCACAAGTCTGCTCGTCATCTTCCTTGCCTACACCAAGAAGCACCAGATATCCTTTACCGATCTCGCTTATCACTTCACCATCGACGGTTACACTGGCATTCGTAACTCTCTGAACTACTGCTTTCATCTTAAATTCCTCTACTTAACAAATTATCTGTATCTGCCAAATGATTTAAATATCATCAATCCGAATCATGTTTCCATCTCTTAACGATACTTCATTAGCCTCATCACCGAGATAATATATAGTTGAAGCACCATAATTATTGGCATATTCAAGATAATTCTCAATTGTTTTCTCTTTGAACTTTCTGATAAGCTCAACACGTATTCCCTGCGCACGAAGCTTACATGCCGCAGAAATGGCATCCTGCTGTTTCTCCTGCTCATAAAGAATAATTGTCTGACCTTCGGGAAGTTCAACATCAATCTTCTGACTTGAAAGCGCAAGCATAAGTCTGTCAATTACAATAGCAAAACCGACTGACGGTGCATCCTTACCAAACTGTGCAATAAGGTTATCATAACGTCCTCCGGTAACGATTGCATCCCCCGTTCCGTAAGTATATGCTCTAAAAATAATACCTGTATAATATTTATAGTGACCGAGCATATCCAGTTCAAACGAAACATGTTCTTCAAGCTTGTAATACTCAAGCACTTTATATAATTTCTCAAGGCGTTCTACAGCCTTAAGTGATATCTCATTGTCAGTATTTTCTTTTGCTTTGGCAAGCACGTCAAAACCGCCAAACAAATCAGCCATTCCAAGGAAGGATTTCTTAGTCTTATCATCAATATTAAGACTTGTGAGAAGTTCATCAACACCAAAATAATTCTTATTCTCAATAAGTTCACGAAGCTGTTCCTGAACATCCTCATCGATTCCGGCTTCTTCAACCAAGCCGTTAAAATAATCTACCTGTCCAATCTGTACCTGAAAATCCTTAAGTCCGCTTGCCATCATACACTGCACAACCATTGCTATTACTTCTGCATCTGCATCAACTGTTGCATCTCCGATAAGTTCGCAGCCAAGCTGTGTCACTTCCTTAAGACGGCCCTGGTAGCTTGAATTATTAATATAAGTATTACCCATGTAGCAAAGACGGATGGGCATATCTTCATCCATAAAATACTTTGTAGCCGCTCTTGCAACCGAAGGTGTAATATCCGGTCTTAAAACAAGCGTATTACCATCCCTGTCAAAAAACTTATACATCTCTCTTGATGCAACACTTCCGCGCTCTTTGTTAAAAATATCAAAGAATTCAAAAGTAGGTGTTTGAATATCCTTATAACCACATGATGCAAAAACCTCATGTATATTCTCCTGTACGGCAAGTTTTCTTGCACATTCTTTATTATATATGTCACGTACACCTTCGGGTGTATGTAATAATTGGTTTTTCATGATATGTTCATTCCTTCCTTTTATCTCTCATAATAGCTTACTATCCGCTTTGGTTTCTGTCAATCTCTTCTGTCCAAATCCTTTTGCAAAAGCGGTAAGAAATGCACAAGTGCGCTTCCATCACGTTTTACACGATAATCCTTATCTATCTCTTCATAAGTGAAACTTTTCCGGCCTTTTGGTGTAAGACTACGCTCATAAAATTCAGCAAGTCTGTCATATGTAAGATAATACATCTCATCTCTGCCTGTATACTGAATTATAAGAAATGAGACACCGCCCTGCTTCTCAAAATCTCCCATAAATTTAACCTGATGCTCATGAATATTGGCAATCGGGAAAGTGTCAGTCCGACATTCCTTAGCATCAAAACACACCGGAATCCCTTGTACCGTACCTATGTAATCGACCGTACTTTTCTGGTCAAAATAAGCAAGCGTTATATGATTATGTTCCTTATCAATCTGAATCGGCTTAATCGGAGTCGGTATCTTTTGAATAAGTGCAAGATTCTTCTCCCGATAAGCTTCAATTGTATAATTTATCAAATCCTCAAGTCCCGAACCTCTAAGTCCTCTTGAGTTCCATGTTGCCATATTAATCACCCAATTTTTCTTTTGCAATTATTTCTTTAAAGTTTTCCGGAAGCGGTGCAATAAAACTCCGTTCCTGAATCTCAAGTCTATATGAATGTAATAACTGCGAAGCAAGTTCATACTTTTTCTTAAAGTACTTATTATACTCTGCATTGCCATACTTGGTATCTCCCGCAAGCGGATGCCCCACCGACGCAAGATGTGCCCTGATTTGATGTGTACGTCCCGTAATAAGCTCAACTTCAAGAAGCGTGCTGTAACCATTGTTAGCAATCGGAATATATCTTGTACAAATCTTCATCTGTTTATCATCAGAATCCTGACGCACGTACTTAGCAACACTCACAGTATTGCGCTTTTCGTCCTTTACAAGATATCCTTCTATTGTCTGTTCCGAATCAATAACACCTTTAACTATACAGCGATAAAACTTCTTTGCGCCTCGTTCCCTGATAAGCTCAGACATAGTCTGAAGTCCCGTAAGTGTCTTACCAGCAACCAAAAGACCACTTGTATTTCTGTCCAGGCGATTACAGATTCCCGGCTGAAACCCACGACTCTCTTCAGTATTTAAAAATCCGGTGTCTGTCAGATAAGCGAGCAGATACTCAACCATACTGATATCACTCTGCACAGCCTTTTGTGATAAAATCCCTTCCGGCTTGTTAAAGAAAATTACATTGTCGTCTTCATATACAATCCATGATTTTGCCAGCTTTGCAAGCCCTGCATTTGATAAATAATTCACACTTACTCCCGAAAATCCTGCAATAGTCTCATCTGATAAAAAAAGTTTAATCTCATCACCCGTAGCAATCTTCTCGGAGCCGTCAGCCTTTTTACCGTTAAGAACAATATTCTTTTTGCGAAGCATTTTATAAAGAAAGCTGTTAGGCGCTTTCGGAAGATACTTATTAAGAAATTTATTAAGACGCTGACCTGCTTCAGCCTCTTTTACAATAACTGTCTGCATGTTTCTGCTCCATAAGACATAAATTAAAAACTTTAAATACAAAGTGTCAAAACCGTAGCCGCAATCTCAGAATCCTTCCGCGCCTGCTCTTCGGTAATTTCTCTATCCGCAAGTTCTTTAACTCTCGTCAAAAACTTATTCTTATTATTCATAATCTTAACTGAAACCTTATGTCCGTTAAGTTGCATATTATCTGTAATAAACTTATCCGCAAAAGGTATGTCACACTTAGGATTGGTTGTAATACCTACTATATGACTTTCCTTCACAACAATAAAATCAATCGGCATAATGCGCTCAGTAGTTGTAAGAACAAGCTCTGTAAGTACAACACATGTATCTCCTGCTACACCGCACACCTCATCATATGCTTCCTTTGTCTGTGACTTGTGAGGCCAAATCATAATACATGCTATAAGCGACTTTACTGCCGGCAAAACCCCTACGATTGCAACTACCGTAAACAGATTCTCTCTTCTGCCCGACACAACATACCCGGTAACGAATATTGCTGCCACAAGAGCAACCTCCAACAACAAAAGCAAACCTCTGGCAATCTTCCTGTTATTAATATACCCTAATGTACCTTTACTTTTTAACTTTATCAAATCTGTATTCCTCTCTGTTACTATAAAGTTCTATTGCAATTCCATTATTGCACCACTTACTCCTCTTAGAAAAAGAACAGCAACCATCTGTGTGGAATGATTTTTGCAAGCACTTTGAATATTTGCATCGGAAGTCCGTATACCGACACATCTTTTTCTTCCTCAGCATCCCTGATAGCTTTGGCAACCACTTCTTTGGCATCGGCCATCGCAAGCAACTTATAAGCCTTAACCTTACCCGTGGTCTGTGCCACATCAAAAAACTCAGTCTTAACCGGTCCCGGACAAACTGCTGTTACCGTAATCCTTCTCTTCTTAAGTTCTTTGTTGAGCGCCCTGGAAAAGCTAAGAACATATGCCTTGGTTGCGGCATACACTGCAAATTCAGGCTGTGGCATAAAAGCTGCCGCAGATGCGAACTGCAAAATCTTACTGCCTGCATGCATGTATTTGAGGCACATATGTGTAATGTCTGTAAGTGCAACACAATTAAGTTCGCACATATCAACAGACTTCTGAACATCAATTCCCATGAACTTGCCAATTTGGCCAAATCCTGCAGCATTTACAAGGATTTTAACAAAAGGTTTCTCCTCTTGAAGCTTACCAAATAAAACCTCCCTGTCACATTCTTTCGTAAGGTCTGCTGTTATACAAACAACTTTGCACTTCTTTACGGAAGCAGCAAGACTCTCTAGACGCTCTGTACGTCTTGCAAGCACCCAAACCTCGTCAAGTGTTGTGTATTTAGCGATTATTTGTTTTACGGCTTCGAGTCCCATTCCTGCTGACGCGCCCGTTACTATTGCGATTTTTTTCATTTACTTTTCCTCCTTTACCCTTACTTTTATTTACTCCACTTTTATTGGCATTGTCTTTTCCACCCATATTTTTGCTGCTATTCTTTTTTATAAGTCTGGGAGGTATTAAACATTTTTTATCAAATCCTATTAAATCCTGTCTTCCGGTCTTAATAAGAGCCTCTTTTACAATCTCATAATTCTTCGGGTCCTTATACTGGATAAGTGCCCTTTGCATCGCCTTCTCATGCGGATTTGTGGCAACATAGACCTTCTTACCGTTTCGTGGATCTATTCCGGTATAATACATACATGTAGAAATCGTCGAAGGGGTCGGATAAAAATCCTGCACCTGCTCCGGCATATATCCCATATCTCTTAAAGATTCCGCAAGCATTACGGCGTCCTCAAGCGTCGAGCCCGGATGTGAAGACATAAGATACGGCACAATAAACTGCTGTTTTCCGGTCTTCTTATTTATAGACTCGAACTTACGCACAAACTCCTGATAAACAGAATTCTTCGGTTTACCCATAAGTTCCAAAACCCTGTCCGACACGTGTTCCGGTGCAACACGGAGCTGGCCACTTATATGATGTTCGCAAAGTTCTTTAATAAATGTATCATTTTTATCCGCAAGTGCATAGTCGAACCTTATTCCCGAACGTATAAAAACCTTCTTAACCTTCGGAAGTGTCCTGAGCTTCTTAAGAAGGGCAATATAATCCGAATGGTCCGCTTTCATATTCTTGCAAGGTGTCGGGAAAAGGCACTGTTTTCCTGTACATACGCCCTTGGTAAGCTGTTTTTCACACGCAGGTTTTCTAAAATTGGCCGTAGGGCCTCCTACATCATGTATATAGCCTTTAAACTCCTTATCCTGCGTCATTTTAACAGCTTCATCAATCAGCGACTTATGACTTCTTGTCTGTACAATACGTCCCTGATGAAAGGTAAGTGCACAAAAACTGCAAGCGCCAAAACATCCCCTGTTGCTTGTAAGACTGAATTTAATCTCCTTAGTTGCGGGGACTCCGCCAAGTTTCTCATACGAAGGATGCGCCTCACCCACATACGGAAGAGAATACACATCGTCCATCTCAAGCTCCGTAAGAGGCATGGCCGGCGGATTTTGAACTACATAGAGCTTGTCCTTATACTTCTCTACAAGTCTCTTACCCGAAAACGGGTCCGTATTACAATACTGTGTATAAAAGCTCTTGGCATAAGCCTCTTTATCAGTTGATATCTCATTAAAATCCGGTAAATACAAAGCATCAAAAACCTGCTCGTCCGATTTATGTCTGTACACACTTCCGTTAACAAAAGTAATGTCTGAAACATCTATTCCTGAATTAAGCGCATCGGCAACCTCGACAATTGCTCGCTCTCCCATACCGTAAAGAAGCAAATCTGCCTGCGAATCAATAAGAATTGAATGTTTTACCTTACCTGACCAATAATCATAATGTCCCATTCGTCTGAGACTTGCTTCAATTCCGCCGATGATTATCGGCACATCTTTATATGTTCTCTTGATTAAATTACAATAAACAATCGTTGCATAATCGGGTCTTTTGCCGACAACTCCGCCCGGTGTATATGCATCGCTCTGCCTGCGCTTCTTGGAAACAGTATAATGATTAACCATGGAATCCATATTTCCCGCAGACACAAGAAAACCAAGTCTTGGTCGTCCAAACTCAGCAATACTTGCGTCATTCTTCCAATCAGGCTGTGAAATAATGCCAACTCTGTATCCGTGACTCTCAAGCACACGGCTGATAATCGCCGGACCAAAAGACGAATGATCAACATAGGCATCACCGATAACATATGTAAAATCAACATAGTCCCAGCCCCTGGCTTTCATATCGGCCTTATTTATCGGTAAAAAACCTTTATTAACTGTTGCTGTATCAGTTTTCATCAACTGCCACTGCCTCCAAAATCTCTTTGTATGACTTGATGCTATAATCTGCGAGCGCAACCTTCTCATCCCACATTGCCGCAGAATATACATCATCTATCGCACAAGTCTTCATTCCCGCTCTCTTACCGGCCATAATTCCGAAAGGTAAATCCTCAAAAACAAGGCAAGTCTTAGGATCTACCGAAAGCTTCCCTGCCGCCGTAAGGTAAACATCCGGCTCGGGCTTTCCTTTTATAATCTCAGAGCCCGTAACAATCGCTCCGAAATACTCCGAAATTCCAAGATTATCAAGTGCCGCCTCAGTAAGAATTCTCGAATTACTTGTAGCAATTCCCATAACAATACCTTTATCACGAAGAAGCTGCAAAAACTCCTTTACACCTTCCTTAAGAGGAACAACACTTCTGTACTTCTCCATCGCCATCATATTCCAACTGTCCATAATGACCTCAAGTGACTCAGGAATCTTATATACCTCTTTAAAATAAACAGCTGTCTCGTAAAAGCTCATGCCCTCTATCTTGCTCTGTAAGTCTGAAGGCATCTCAATATTACGTGACCCAAGATACTCTATATCAATCTGTTTCCAAATCCACATCGAATCGACAAGCGTTCCGTCCAAATCAAAAATTACACCTTTTATACCTGTTAAAATATCTTTATGCATCTGCCTTTTATTCCTTTTCTGTTATGCGTTTTAACTCAGCAAGTTCTTCTTCCGTCAAAATACGGTAGTCCCCCGGTAAAAGTGCCTCATCAAGCTTAAGCGGTCCCATTGAAAGTCTTTTAAGATATGTAACATTCCTTCCGACAGCCTCAAACATTCTTTTAACCTGATGAAACTTCCCTTCTCTTATGGTAATCTCTATCTTTGATAATTTTTGCCCGTTTTCAAGAATCTTAATCACCGCAGGCATAGTTACAAAATCACCAAGTGAGACACCCGCCTCAAGCTTATTCTTCATTTCGCCGTCAAAATCACCGTCAATCTCGGCATAATATGTCTTGTCGACATGCTTCTTCGGCGACAAAAGCGCATGTGCCATCTGACCGTCATTCGTTATAAGAAGAAGCCCTTCCGTGTCCTTATCAAGTCTTCCTACAGGAAATAAATCCTTCCTTTGCTTATCTTCTATACAATCAAGCACCGTCTTACATGAATTATCCTCTGTTGCCGACACGACACCTGCAGGCTTGTTAAGTACGTAATACTCAAATTCGGCATATGAAGCACTCACGCCATCCACTGTTATAATATTGCTTCCGGAAATGACCTTCATATCTGCACTTTTAACAACCGCTCCGTCTACGGTGACCCTGCCTTTTCTAATCATTTCTTTAATTTTACTTCTTGTACCGTACTGCATATCCGCAAGATACTTATCAAGACGCAGTGCCTTTTGTTCCTTCATTCGCAATCTTCCTCTTCTCAAATCTATCCATACTTTTGACCGAAAACGCAGCAATTACAATACCGAGCACTATACTTGCAAACACATCCGTCGGATAATGAACGCCCACGTATACCCTCGAAAAAGCCATAAGCAGTGCTGCCACAGTCGCCACAATTCCGTATTTCTTATCCATGCAAAACAAAATCACCGCACAAACAACCACCATTGACCCGGTGTGTCCCGACGGAAATGAAAAATCATGCGGCATTCCTGTAAGCACATCTATAGAATTATTAACCACAAACGGTCTTGTTCTTCCGACAAGCGGTTTAAGTACAAAGTTAACAAGCAAAGTCTCAATCGACAATGCAAGTGTTGCTCTGACTCCAACACCTCTATACTTCTTCGGAAGCAAAAGAACTCCGCAAATCGCTATAACAAGTGCCCCCGAATCATTGAGCCTTGTATATATCGTCATAGCCTTGTCAAGCCACGGTGTACGAATAAACTCCTGCAATCTTGCCATGGCTTCTGATTCAAGTACATTTAACAAATCAAAACCTGCCATGCAAATACTCCCCATTTCCAAATAATAATCCAATTTATTATACCACTTATGTACCCCATTTTTCAACTAAAGTATACATTAAAAAAATATAAAAGAACCGACATAACATTCGGTCCTTTTACGTTTAGCTTATCAGCTGATCATTTCTATCGTTTCTTCACTTCTGTTGTACTTATAAATATTGTCGGAAAGCCACTCTTCTTCGGTAACACTATTCTCGTTAACCTCTCTTACAAGCGATAAAAGCGCCTGTTCATTAACATCTTCGCTTGCCGGCACAAGTATGACCTCGTGTATACTGCTTGGTAAAATATAAAAATCATTCTCAACATATTCCGCAAAGCTTGCAAGTGCTCTCTCATACAAAATAACACATGCACCGTTAAGCTTTACTTTGTTCCCCATAACATACATTTTTACCGGGGTATTTTCACTGAATTCCTTGGCTGCCTTTACGGTTATTTCATTTTCTTCAGAATCCATTAGCCTTTCATCCATAAAATCAAGAATAATCTCCGCCATGGTTTTTATCGTCTTCTTAAGAAGCTTAGGCGCATTATCCATTGCAAAAGCATACAACTCTGCCTCACCAACATTCCAAAGTTTCAGATGTTCATTTCTTATAAGAATCGTTCCGGTTCCAAGCTCATCACAGGATACAAGAACATAATAAACAATTGCAAGATCCTGCCATCTGCGATGAGGAATATTTTTAAAAAGTTCTTCATTCTTATTATAATTGATTAACTTGTAAAGAATCTTTTTACACGTTACATTAATATCCTGAAATTCATCCACGTCAAAATTAAACTTATTCTTCTGTTCCAAGCTAAGTGCCAGAATTTCATCAGCAAGTTCATGTATATCTTTACCCTTTTTAGCCATTTCAAAAAACGGCTCCAGATAAATTGTAGGTGAAATACATTCTGTTTCTCTCATAATAACAACTCCGTTAAGTATTATTCCATTGTTCTTATTCACGGTATGAATTGTTATGCTTGTATTTTCCTCCGTTTTGCCTTTAATAACTTCGATTAATTCATCTTTAAATTCGTTAAAATCCATAGTTCTCCTTTCTTACATTGTGCTGTAAAAGCCACAAAGACAACAAGTAACAAAGGATATAATTAAGCCATAAGCACCACTCCTTATTAAAAGTATTATTCAATTATAATAGTTTGGGAAATTCAGCAGAGAATACTGCCAAAAAGAAAATGTATGATGCTTTTACAGCAATCAATGTAAAAAAATTTTACCACATTCAAATTTACTACGCAAGTCTTATTTCCATATTTTTCTAAAATGTTTTTATGAAGCTCGTAAATACAGAAAAACCGTGACTCTTACTTTTGTAAAAGCCACGGCATCTTTATATTATTTATTAATCATTCTCATGCAAAAGACTCATCTTAAGTTCAAACATTGCAGGACTCATATCAAGATAATGCGTATGTGAATTCTCAAATCGCTGCTCTTCCTGCCAGATTTCATTATCAAGCTGATGTCTTACATAACTTCTGATATCAGAAAGCTCCGGCAACTCATATACAAGCTCTCCGTCCTTAAATATCTGCTTCTGAAGCGGTTTAAATGTACAATCCGTAAAACTTCTGTTTTTCCAGTAATTAATCGGATCCACATATCTGACCGGTTTGTCTGCATCAATTACCTCTCCCTTTACAGCAAGATAATCCGCTACAGCTTTTCCGCTCTTATCATAAACTCTGTACACTTCTTTAATTCCCGGATTTGTAATCTTCTCCGCCGTCTCGGAAATCTTTATCTTCGGTACAAATTCGCCGTTTTTATTTACGGCCACAAGCTTGTACACCGCACCGAATACAGGTGTTGATGACGAGGTAATAAGCTTTTCTCCTACGCCGTAGCCGTCAAGCTTTGCCCCCTGGCGGTTAAGCGAATAAATTGTATACTCATCGAGGCTGTTGGATGCCATAATAATGCAATCCTCAAGTCCCGCCGCATCAAGAAGCTTTCTAGACTCCTTTGAAAGATACGCAAGATCTCCCGAATCAATACGGATGCCTTTAAGTCTTCTGCCAAGAGGTGCAAGGACCTCTTTTGCAACTCTAACAGCATTCGGTACACCGCTCTTTAACACATCATAGGTATCCACAAGCAAGACCGTCGAATCCGGATAATTCTCCGCATAACCC
>JAZNXQ010000136.1:0-26370 GCA_045593945.1 Lachnospiraceae bacterium
TGCTTCAGAATTTTGCGATGTTTGTAAATATGAAGGATTATCCTGACTGTTACGAAAGATGTATTGAAATGATAAAATATTGGAGCCTGCTTAAGAAGAAATATTCCTCGTATATAGGAGAGGTAAGAAATTTTACGGATATTGTAAATAATATTGAGAAGGGAAAACTTTCGGCATTACTTAGTGTTGAGGAAGGAGAATGTTGTCGTGGTAATGTAGAGTGTCTTGAAGAACTGTACGGACACGGAGTACGTATGATGACAATAACCTGGAATTATGAGAATTCATTGGGATATCCTGCAACACCAAGGTGTAATAAAACCGGTAAGAGTCTGACGCCGGATTTATCGAAAGGGCTTACCGATGCAGGAAAGGAAATTGTTAAGAGAATGCAGGAGATGGGAATGGTTGTTGATGTATCGCATCTTTCGGATAAAGGTTTTTATGATGTGGCTGATATTGCAGGAAGTAACGGAATACCTTTTGTTGCAAGTCATTCTAATGCAAGAAGTATTGCCGATAATCCGAGAAATATAAGTGATGATATGATAAGAAAAATCGGAGAATGTGGCGGTGTAATAGGAGTGAATTTTTATCCGCCTTTTCTTTGCGAGAAAAAAGTTTCTGCAAAAGAATTGCTTTCGTATACCATTTTGCATATTCGTCATATGATAAACAAAGGAGGTATCGGCTGTGTCGGACTGGGAACTGATTTTGACGGAATTGACGGAGAGCTTGCAATCTCTAATGCTTCGAAAATACAGATTTTATATGAGGCTCTTAGAATGGAAGGTTTTTCGGAGAATGAGACTGAGCGGATATTGTGGCGAAATGTGATTGATTTGTATAAGACAGTTCTTTGATGTGCACAGTCGTATAAAGCGGGAGTGATTTTATGCGGTTTATCAAAATGCACGGGATAGGAAATGATTACATATTTGTGAATTGTTTTGAGGAACAGATTGCTGAACCGGAAAAGCTTGCAGTAGAATTAAGCGACAGGCACTACGGAATCGGAGGAGACGGACTTATTCTTATTAAACCGCCGCAGAGCGCCGAAGCCGATGCAAAGATGGAGATTTATAATGCGGACGGCTCGGGAGCACAAATGTGCGGTAACGGAATCAGATGTGTGGCATGGTTTGTTTTTTACTATAAAAAGCTGGAGCGGGACAGAGTATTTATTGAGGCGGATGATAAAACGGTAAAAACTGTATATATTAAAAAGGCAGGCTATAATATTGAATCAATAACCGTAAACATGGGGCGGCCAAAACTTTACGCTTATGAGATTCCGGCTGTGTTTTGTGGCGTAGATAAAATTATAGGAGAGAGGTTGACTGTTAATGACAGGGAATTTGTAGTTACCTGTGTGAATATGGGCAATCCGCATTGTGTTATTTTTACAGATGATTTTGAGGAAGACACTCCCGAAAAGTATGGCAGCATAATTGAAAACAGGAAAGATATTTTTCCGGAAAGAGTAAATGTTGAGTTTGTTCGTGTCGTAACAAGGAAATACTGCAGAATGAGGGTGTGGGAGCGCGGAAGCGGAGTGACGCTTGCTTGCGGTACGGGCGCATGTGCAGTTGTGGTGGCAGGCGTTTTAAACGGAATTCTGGACAGGGAGGTTACGGTTGAACTCGACGGTGGAATACTAACGATAAAGTGGGATGATAAGACCGGTGAGGTATTTATGACCGGCGATGTAAAAAAGGTTTTTGTAGGAGAGATATAATACTTAACAGGATTGCATATTCGGCATAAAATATTATACCTAAGTTTTTTGAGAGGTGTTTTATGAACAGGGTAAGACAATTAATAAATGCAGATTATGCAGTTAAACAAGGAGTGTATGGCGAGGGTGTGGGAGTTGCAGTACTTGATACGGGTATATATCCGCACCCTGACTTTGATAATAGAATAGTTGCATTTCGAGACTTTTTGCATAACCAACGTGGTGCTTACGATGATTGTGGTCACGGTACACATGATGCGTAACCAAAATTCTGTCCGCAAGCCGGTGCATGCTAAAAACGGGAGAATTTTAAGAAAAGTAAAAAAGAGTAGGAATTTTCTAGAAGTTGTGATAGAATGATATTGTATATACCAAATATAGTAAGATTTTACTTGAAGGGAGAACGATTAAGTGGCTAAGCATAATTATAATGCGCAGGACATTAAGGTTTTGGAGGGCTTGGAAGCGGTACGAATGCGTCCGGGAATGTACATTGGAAGTGTGTCGACGAAGGGCCTTAATCATTTGATATATGAGATTGTTGATAATGCCGTGGACGAGCATCTCAACGGTTATTGTGATTCTATATGGGTTACACTTGAAAAGGATGGTTCGGCAACTATCAGGGATAACGGACGTGGTGTTCCGGTGGATATGCATCCTAAGGGACTTCCGGCGGCGAGAATCGTATATACAACACTTCATGCAGGCGGTAAGTTTGATGACGGGGCGTACAAGACATCGGGTGGTCTTCACGGTGTAGGTTCTTCGGTTGTTAACGCACTTTCCGAATATATGGATGTTAAGATTTCAAAGGACGGACAGATACATCATGACCGCTATGAGAGAGGTGTTCCGACTGTTGAACTTGTAAATGGTTTTCTTCCGACCATCGGTAAGACAAAAGCAACCGGTACGGAGGTTAATTTTTTGCCGGATGAGGAGATTTTCGACAAGATAAGATTTAAGGCCGATGCTGTTAAAAGCAGACTTCATGAGACTGCATACCTTAATCCGGAACTTACTATTTACTTCAGCAACAAGAGAATAGGCGAAGAGGAAGAACTTGTTTTTCATGAGGAAGAAGGTATCGCGGGCTTTGTTAAGGCTCTCAATAAAGATAAAGAGACAGTGCATGAGGTGATTTGTTTTAAGGGAAGCTCAGACAAGATAATGGTTGAGGTAGCTTTCCAGTTTATCAATGAATTCCAGGAGAATATTTTAGGCTTCTGTAACAATATTTACACACAGGAGGGTGGTACACATATTACGGGCTTTAAGACGATGTTTACCACTATTATCAATAATTATGCGAGAGAACTGGGGATTCTTAAAGAAAAGGATGCTAATTTTACGGGAGCTGATGTTCGTAACGGTATGACAGCTGTTGTTTCGATTAAGCATCCCGATCCTAGATTTGAAGGTCAGACGAAGACCAAGCTTGATAATCCTGATGCGACTAAGGCTACGGCGCAGGTTACAAATGAAGAGACACAGCTTTTCTTCGATAAGAATCTTGAGATACTTAAGAGTGTTATAAGTTGTGCGGAGCGTTCTGCCAAGATTAGAAAGGCTGAGGAAAAAGCTAAAACTAATATGCTTTCCAAGCCTAAGTTTTCATTTGATTCCAACGGCAAGCTTGCCAACTGCGAGAGCAGGGATGCAAGTAAGTGTGAGATATTTATTGTAGAGGGAGACAGCGCCGGTGGTTCTGCAAAGACTGCAAGAAACCGTCTTTATCAGGCAATACTTCCGATTAGAGGTAAGATTCTTAATGTAGAAAAGGCTACGATGGACAAGGTGCTTGCCAATGCCGAGATTCAGTCGATGATTAATGCTTTTGGTTGCGGTTTTTCAGAAGGCTACGGTAATGATTTTGATATAACTAAGCTTCGCTATAACAAGATTATTATTATGGCGGATGCCGATGTCGACGGTGCGCATATTTCAACGCTTCTTTTGACATTGTTTTATCGTTTTATGCCGGAGCTTATATATGAAGGTCATGTTTATATTGCGATGCCTCCGTTATATAAGGCAAAGCCGGCGAGGGGTGAGGAACAGTATCTGTATGACGATAAGGCTCTTGAGAAATACAGAAAGACACATTCAAATTTTATTTTGCAGAGATACAAGGGTCTTGGTGAGATGGATGCAGAGCAGCTTTGGGAGACAACTCTTAATCCTGAGACGAGAATTCTTAAACGTGTCGAGATTGAAGATGGCAAGATGGCTTCCGACATGACGAGTATTCTTATGGGTACGGATGTTCCGACAAGAAGACAGTTTATATACGATCACGCTAATGAAGCGGAAATTGACGCATAGAAAGGTGTAATACACAATGGGAGAGCAGATAATAACAACGGAATATGCTGAGGTTATGCAGACAAGCTTTGTTAACTATGCAATGAGTGTTATAACAGCAAGAGCATTACCCGATATAAGAGATGGTCTCAAGCCTGTTCAGAGACGTGTTCTTTACGCTATGCATGAGCTTGGACTTAATCATGATAAGCCTCACCGTAAGTCGGCAAGAATTGTCGGTGATACGATGGGTAAATACCATCCTCACGGAGATAGTTCGATATATGAGGCGCTCGTTGTAATGGAGCAGGATTTTAAGAAAGGTATGGCGCTTGTTGACGGTCACGGTAATTTCGGTTCAATCGAGGGTGACGGTGCAGCTGCCATGCGTTATACAGAGGCGCGTCTTAAGAAGTTTACGCAGGATGTTTACTTAAAAGACCTTGATAAGAATGTAATTAATTTTGTATCTAACTTTGATGAGACAGAGAAGGAACCGGAGGTTTTGCCGGTAAGAGTTCCGAATATTCTTGTTAATGGAGCAGACGGTATTGCCGTAGGTATGGTTACATCCATACCGCCTCATAATCTTTCTGAGGTATTGGATGCCGTATGTGCATATATTGATGATAATGATATATCGACAGAAGGACTTATGGAATATATTCAGGGTCCTGATTTTCCGACGGGTGGTATTGTCATCAACAAGAGCGACCTTAAGGAAATTTATGAGACGGGAAGTGGTAAAATTAAGCTTCGCGGTAAGGTTGAAGTAGAACGTGGCAAGCGTAAAACTGACAAGGATAAGATTATTATTTCGGAGATTCCTTATACGATTATCGGTAACAATCTTCCGAAGCTTTTGTCGGATATAGCGGCACTTGTAGAGTCTAAGAAAACTACGGATATCGTAGATATTTCTAATGAAAGTTCCAAGGACGGTATGAGAATCGTGCTTGAACTTAAGAAGAATGCAGATGCCGATAAGATTATTAATTTGCTTTATAAAAAAACCAAGCTTGAAGATACCTTTGGTGTCAATATGATTGCAATCGCCGACGGTAAGCCGGAGAGACTGTCGCTTAAGGATATTATTTCATATCACTTGGATTTCCAGATTGAACTTGCTTCGCGCAAGTATAGCTATTTACTTGAGAAGGAAATCGAGAAAAAGGAAGTAAGAGAAGGTCTTATCAAGGCATATGATGTACTCGATCTTATTATTGAGATAATCAGAGGCAGTCGTCACGTAAAAGATGTTAAGAATTGTCTTATGACAGGTAGTACAGAAGGTATTAACTTTAAGAGTAACGAATCGAAGAACGAGGCTAAAAATCTTTGCTTTACAGAGAGACAGGCCACAGCAATTCTTGATTTAAGACTTCAAAAGTTGGTTGGTCTTGAGATTGAGGCGCTTAAGAAGGAGTATGCAGAGACCATAAAGAATATAGCAGAATATACAGATATTCTCGAGAATCATTCTTCCATGCTTCGCGTAATTAAGAAGGACATCAGAAGCATTCAAAAGGAGTTTTCGCTGCCGAGAAGAACTGTTATAGAAGACGGTGTAGAGGCAGTATATGAAGAAGCGCCTATTGTAGAACAGGAAGTAGTATTTACAATGGATCGTTTCGGATACTCCAAGACTCTTGATGCGGCTGCATATGAGCGTAATAAAGATGCTGTTGATGCGGAGAATAAGTTTGTATTTAAGTGTATGAATACGGATAAGATTTGGATTTTTACGGATATCGGCAATATGCATCAGGTTAAGGTTATGGATATTCCGGCAGGTAAGCCTAAGGATAAAGGACAGCCGATAGACAACCTTTGCAATTATTCAAGTAAAGATGAGACTCTTGTTTCATTGTTTGCATTCGGCAATATCAAGGGCAAGAAACTTATGTTTGCTTCTGATGACGGCATGATGAAGCAGGTGGATGCTGCTGAATTTGAGGCTAATCGTAAGACGATTGCAGCAACGAAGCTTAATGACGGCGCTAAGGTTGTAATGGTTGAGCCAATGAGCGAAGAGAGAGAAAGCGAGATTATTGCAATCAGTAAGGAAGGCTTTTTCTTAAGATTTGCGGCAGAAGAAGTTCCGGAGAAGAAGAAGACTGCTATCGGTGTGCGCGGAATCAAACTTGAAGGTAAAGACATTCTTGATGCATGTTACCTTATCGAAAAAAGAAACAACAGCGTATTTACTTACAAAAATAAGGAAATAGCTGTTGCGAGAATCAAGATTACCAAGCGTGATGGCAAGGGCAGTAAATTAAGACTTTAAAAGAAAATCAAATAATAGTATGGTAAAAAGAGCTTTTCAACAACCCCGGCTATCGGAAGGATAGCAGACAGGTTTATGATTACGGGACAGAAAATAAGACTTCCGGTAATCAAAACAGGAATAAGGGCGCTGATTAAAAGGCTCTTTTTTATTGTCAGATTGAGTATAAGTCCGAATATATTTAGTAATACAAAATATGTAATAAGTGCGATGATTTCGTAAAATACGTTCGGAAGGCCGGGCGTAATACCGGGGTTAACATCAAGACTTTTTTGGAGCGCTGCAATAATAAGAGTCAGAGCAGATGACACAAATGCAGGTATAAGCCAACTTCCGATAAAGCATGAGGATAAAACAAACTGCCTGCGGGGAGAAAGCATATTAAGTGTACCTCGTTCAAGTTCTGTGCAATAATCTGAACAGGCAAGAAGCAGGCATAAAAACAAAAAAACAGATATAATCCCATGTATGGGGAGGCGAGAAGCAGAAGATTTTGTATTGTCTGCTTTGTTGCCGTAGGCTTTAAATTCGAGTGAAAATGTGTGGCCTGTTTCAAGTTGATTTTTGTAGGCATTGCGAAGTGCAAGCTTTAATTCATTTGCATCGTGTCCTGCAAATATTTCAGGGTTTTCGTCAACATATACATATAACGCAGTGTCTCCAAAAGCACGGAATACAGCGGTGAAAACCATTTCGTCAACCATGGAAGCAACAATTGTCGATGGCGATGTAAAACCGAGAATTGTTTTCTTGTAGTCGTTTTCAATAAGGCCTTCAAATAAATCTTCCGTAAATACATAAGAGCATTCGATTGATGATGAAGCAGTGTCTTCTAACATTTCATTAAGTTCATCATATTCTATAAAATCGATTTTACCGGAGGTTTCTTTGAGACTTTCGCGCAAAGCTTTTGCGAATTCACGGTCCTGTTTTTCTATGTGATATCCTACAGGAACTTTGTCGGAGCCCTTTGCATTTGATGAAATACATAGCAAGGCAAGGACAAACAGAGGCATAGCAATAAGAAAGCATATATAAAGTTTGTTGGTGAATTGTCTTTTTAATAGTAAAGACAAATGTATCATATATTCCTTCATCTGTTCTCCAATCTGCCGAAGGCGTAATTAAGTAATAAAAACAGCACCGAAAAACCCAGTGTAAGCGCAACCGGCAAAAGATTTAGTTCACCGAGCACAAGACAAAAAGCGGTATGAAGCCAGTATGAGCCAGGAAGTATGCTTCCCACACCTCTTACAAATGACGGTAAAAACGGAGCGGGAAGAATTCCGCCTGAGAAAAACATCATGACAATTGAAATTGTAAACAAAAGAAGAATTCCGGTCTGCGGTGTTTTTGCAATCCTAAACAAAAATAATGAATACGAGCAAATACTGAAAATTAATATGAAAAATATGGGAAGCGCTTTAAATAAAACATCAAAAACACCATTCTCCAAATATAAAAATTCAAACAATAAAAACGGCACTGCAAATATTACAAAATAGCAGATTGAAAGAGCCAGGTTCTGGATGAGAATTTGTGCGAATTCGCCTATGCCGTGTCTTTTTATTAAAAGGCTCATTCTGTGCGTGTTGTTTTTGCAGAAGGAACTACAGCCTATGCACGATATAATAAGCAAAAGTACTGCAGCGCTTGCACCGTAATAGGTGACAAGTGAAAGCCTGTCTGTAGCTGAAACAGTGTCTTCATCAAAGAGAAGAGCACGTTTGAGTGCCAGATTAATATAAAGTTCGTTAAGGTCGTTTACAATTTGTCTTCTGAAATCCTTAAGTTCAAAGTCATTAACAATATCAATGCCGGCATAAATACCTGCCTGTGCCGTCTTAAGTGCGTATGCAGCTGCATTGGCAAGTGTCTCAAATAATATAATGTCTGCTCCGCCGGATTCTTTAAAAATTATCTCCGCCGGAGTATTGGTTCCGTTATAAATATCATTTATAAAGTTCTCGGGCAAAATAACAACGGAATAAATTTCGTTGTTTTCAAGAGCCTCATATGCATTTTTCCTGTCTGTTACAAAAAAGCTGCAGACAGAATCAACACTGTCAAGGTTATTAACATATTTAAGGGCAAGGTCAATCATCGGATCGTCATCTTCGAGTACTAGAGCGATGTTTACTTTTTTGACGGACCTGTCTGAACTGTATAATAGTTTGCTTCCTGCAAAGGTAAAGCCTGCAAATAAAAGTGCAAAACAAAGAATGCACAATAGAAGTTTGGGGATGTGCAGAAAAGCAGTCTTTTGCTGTACCAGGTAGTAGGATTTCATTCAGTGCGCATCCTTTCGATTAATTGTGTAATGTCAAGTTCATCGCGGTTAATTCGTGTAAGAGTACCGTTTTCAAGAAAATAAACCGCGTCACACATCATGATTTCAGCTTCTTCATGGCTTGTTATTATGACGGTGTTGCATTCGTTCAGATATCTTTTAAGATAATTATGAATATCCTCTTTGCCGGGAATATCAAGTGCCGCACAAGGCTCGTCAAGGATGAGTATGGGCTGGTGTTTGGCAAGTGAGCAGGCAATACTTAACCTTTTTTT
The DNA here is from genome assembly GCA_045593945.1 of Lachnospiraceae bacterium. Taxonomy (GTDB): domain Bacteria; phylum Bacillota; class Clostridia; order Lachnospirales; family Lachnospiraceae; genus SIG300. The sequence continues at coordinate 8,898 of JAZNXQ010000136.1, forward strand.
CATGCCGCCAGACATGTTCTCAACGCGTTTGTTAAGATACTCCGTGATTTTAAAAAGCGCAGGAAGCCCGTTTTTTAAGTCTTCATTTAATGATTTGGTATCTTTGCCATACCAGAAACGGAGATTATCAAGCGCAGAAAGCTTCTCAAAAAGAGGATTTTCCTGAGGAACGTAACCAATCATGGATGAAACGTTCGCCTGAGTGCAAAGTGTTCCGTCTGCGAAAGTAACGGTGCCACTGTCGGCTTTAAGGACACCGGAAAGAATATTTAAAAGAGTTGATTTACCACAGCCATTAGCACCGATGATGCCGATGCATTCACCTTTTTCTGCTTTAAAGGAGGCATTATCAAGAACTTTATGTTTGCCGTAGCTTTTTGTTATTTTGTCTGCTGTAAGCATAGTGTAACCTCATCTGATGTCTTGTTATTTTTCTGCAAATCCGTATTTGGAGGATACGTTGTGATTGATTTGCATCATATTAAAGTATATCACAATAGGGACGAAAGATAAACATATTTTATCTTTGGGTACGTATCACATGTAGCGGGTATAATTGCGGGGTGCGGCAGGGCTTCGGACGGACGTATTTGCGGAATTGCACCAAAGTGCAAAATTATAGCTCTTAAAGTGCTTGATCATAACGGTAACGGCAATATCCCGGATGTTTTAAAAGGTCTTGAATGGATTCTTGAAAACAAAGAAAAATATAATATAAGAGTTGCAAATATTTCTGTTGGTACAAACGGTAAATCGGAGCTTGAGTGCGAATCAAAGCTTGTGGCGGGAGTCAATAAACTGTGGGACGCCGGGATTGTTGTGTGTGTTGCGGCAGGAAATAACGGACCGACACCGCAAAGTATCACGACACCGGGAATCAGCAGAAAAGTTATAACAGTCGGTGCATCCGATGACGAAGAAACGGTTGAGGTTATGGGAAATATTACCTCAGATTATTCGGGCAGGGGACCTACAAAGGACTGTATAAGTAAACCGGATCTTGTTGCACCGGGTTCAAATATCTGGGCCTGCAGAGCAATTTCCAGAAATGTTTTTTCAGGTTCCAAAGCAATGTATGTAAGAAAAAGCGGTACTTCCATGTCGACACCGGTAATAAGCGGATGCGTGGCACTTGTGCTTTCAAAGAATCCGTATCTTACAAATAATGACGTAAAAATGATTCTTTTACAAAGTACCAAAAACCTGGGAATTGAGAGGTGCAGACAGGGGAAAGGTCTGATTCAGGTGGACTTACTTCTTAAAAACAGGCATGTAGCACGTGAATTTTAGGAAATTACTTGAAAATAATATTGTTTAAAGATAAAATATACAAAGTAAGACATGACTGCTGTAAATGTTGCAGCGGCTGTTTTTTAATAAACTTGTAAGGGAAAGATAATGGAAAATACAAATAGTGATTTGATTAAAAGAATAGAGGAGCACAGAGCTGATTTCAGTAAGGGGCAGAAGAGAATTGCTGCATATATTGAGGAGCATTATGACAAGGCGGTGTTTCTTACTGCGGCAAAGCTCGGTAAGGCTGCGAATGTGAGTGAATCTACGGTTGTAAGATTTGCCATGGAACTCGGGTATGACGGTTATCCTAAGTTTCAGATGGCGCTTGAGGAATATGTAAGACAGAAGCTTAATTCGATTCAGCGCCTTGAGATTGCATCAGGTACAATTAATCAAAACGGTGTACTTGAGTCGGTGCTTCAGGCAGATGCGGAGAAGATCAAGCGAACGCTTATTGAGATTGATAAAGATGCTTTTGAGGAAGCAATTAATACGATGCTTAAGGCTAAGACGATATATGTTGTCGGAATCAGAAGCTGTGCGCCTCTTGCGAGCTTTTTGAGTTTTTATCTGCAGCTTATATTTGATGATGTCAGACTTCTGCAGACTAACAATTCCAGTGAACTTTTTGAGCAGATGGTACGAATCAGCGAGAAGGATGTTATAATCGGTATCAGTTTTCCGAGATATTCAATGCGTACTCTTAAGGCACTTGAGTTTGCCAATAACAGGAATGCCAAGGTTATCACGATTACGGACGGCAAACATTCACCGATGATACTGTATTCATCGTGTAATCTTTTTGCCAAGAGCGATATGGTGTCGGTTGTGGATTCGCTTGTGGCCCCGCTTAGCGTTATAAATGCGCTTATTGTGGCACTCTGCATGAAGAAGCAAAGACATGTAATGTCAACACTTGAGAGTCTTGAAGAAATCTGGGATGAATACCAGGTTTATAACAATGACGAGATTAATTATATAGATGACCGCATGGGAATACGTGCGGGCGGAGAGAAGAATGAGTAAGTTGGTTGTTATCGGTGGCGGAGCAGCAGGTATGCTCGCTGCTGTAATCGCAGCCCGGGGCGGGCATGAGGTTCATTTATTTGAGAAAAACGAAAAGCTTGGGAAAAAGCTTTATATTACGGGTAAAGGGCGTTGTAATATAACAAATGCATGCGATGTTGAGGAGCTTTTTCCCAATATTTTATCAAACAGGAAGTTTATGTACAGCAGTATCTATGGTTTTTCCAATCATGCAATGATGGAACTTCTTACGGAGCTCGGACTTAAAATCAAGGTGGAACGCGGTGACAGGGTATTCCCTGAATCGGACAAGTCCTCGGATGTTATTTCTACGCTTTCGCGTGAAATGAAGCGTTTGGGTGTTAATATTAACCTTAATTCAAAGGTCTTAGAGGTTATTTATCAAGACGCTGCCGTGGCAGGTATCAAGGTAGAGCAAAACGGTAAGATTCATCAGGTTATGACTGAGAATCTTATAATTGCGACGGGAGGTATTTCGTATGCGAGCACGGGTTCTACGGGTGATGGATATGCTTTTGCCAAAGATGCCGGACATACTGTGACAAAACTTTCGCCGGGACTTGTTCCTTTTAACACGAAGGAAGAATGGGTAAGGGACATGCAGGGGCTTGCCCTTAAAAATGTACAGGCTACGGTGCTTTGCGGTAATAAGGAAGTATACAGCGATTTCGGCGAGATGCTTTTTACACATTTTGGTGTAAGCGGACCGCTTATCCTCAGTGCAAGCAGCTATGTAAAAGATGATATGTTTGCCAAAGGCCTTACACTTAGAATTGATTTAAAACCTACGCTTTCAAGGGAACAGCTTGATGCAAGAATTCTTCGTGAAGCGCAGGAGAATATTAATAAAGACTGGGGCAATGTAATAGAGCATTTTCTTCCTAAGAAGATGATTCCGGTTATGCTTGACAAAATTGGTATTCCGGCTAATAAGAAAATGAATGCGATTACCAAAGAAGAACGCAGGCAGATTACGGATGCCATGAAAGAGCTTGATATAACTCTTGCAAGTTTTCGTGGATACAGCGAAGCGATTATTACAAGAGGAGGCATTACGGTTAAGGAGATTAACCCGACAACCATGGAATCCAAGCTTATTAAGGGACTGTATTTTGCCGGAGAGGTTTTGGATGTTGATGCGGTAACAGGAGGATTTAATCTTCAGATTGCATGGTCAACGGCATATGCGGCGGCAACAGCTATTGTTTAATTTAGATAATACAATTTTGATAAAAATAAGTGAAAGTGAGGACAATAATTATGGGTTACAGTATTGCGATAGACGGACCTGCAGGAGCAGGCAAAAGTACAATTGCCAAGCTTATTGCAAAGGAGCGCGGATGTATTTATGTTGATACTGGCGCTATGTATCGTGCAATGGCGATTTACTTTTTGAGACTGGGAATAGCAGCGGAGGATGAGGCGGCAATTACGGAGGCTTGCAAGGATATTGAAGTTGTTATTAAGTATGAGGAGAATGTACAGAATGTATACTTAAATGGCGAAAATGTTACGGCTTTTCTCAGAACAGAAGAAGTCGGTAAAATGGCGAGTGCAAGTTCTGTTTATGGCGCGGTTCGTACCAAACTTCTTGATTTACAGCGAAAGCTTGCCGTGGATTATGATGTAGTAATGGACGGAAGAGATATCGGAACTCACGTGCTTCCTAATGCCAATGTTAAGATTTATATGACGGCAAGTGTTGAAGAGAGGGCTAACCGCAGATATAAGGAACTTGTTGAAAAAGGTGACACGACTGCCGATTACGAAAAGATTAAGGCAGATATTGCAGAACGTGATTACCGTGATATGAATCGTGAAATCGCTCCGCTTAAGCAGGCGGAAGATGCAATACTTCTCGATACATCTGATATGTCCATAGAGGAAGTGGTTAAGGCGATAATTGCATGTTGTAAGTAATTCGGAGGCATTGATGGAGATAATTGTTGCAAAGACGGCCGGCTTTTGCTTCGGTGTAAAACGTGCCGTCGATAAAGTATATGAACAGATTGAAAAGGGAGGCAAACCCATTTACACATACGGCCCGATTATTCACAATGAAGAGGTTGTAAAAGAACTTGCCGATAAAGGTGTAGGGGTGATTGAGACGGAGGATGAGCTTGCAAAGCTTCGTGACGCTGTTGTCGTAATCCGGTCGCATGGTGTACCGGAATGTGTACACAAGCTTCTTGATGAATCTGTTGAGGTTGTTGATGCAACCTGTCCTTTTGTTAAAAAGATTCATAACATTGTCAGGGATGAGAGCGAAAGGGGCAAGACGATAATTATTGTCGGTAACGACGGTCATCCTGAGGTTGAAGGTATTAAGGGATGGAGCCAAAATGCTAAGGTTTTTGTAATCGGAAGTCTCGATGAGGCAAAGAATTGGCAATGTAATGATGATGAAGAGATATGCATAGTATCCCAAACGACATTTAACTACAATAAATTTAAAGATATAGTTGAAATTATATCAAAAAAGGGGTACAATATATGTGTTGTGAATACGATTTGTAACGCCACACAGGAGAGGCAGACCGAAGCGGAGCAGATTGCGAAGCAGGTGGATGCAATGATTGTTATCGGCGGGAAGAACAGTTCCAACACACAGAAGCTGTTTGAGATATGTAAAAAAGAATGTGAACACACATACTATATACAGACACTTGTTGACCTGGATTTAAAGGAATCCGTTAGCATTCGCAGCTTAGGCATTACGGCAGGGGCATCGACCCCAAATAATATTATCGAGGAGGTTCGTACGAATGTCAGAATTAAGCTTTGAACAAATGTTGGAGGAATCACTTAAGACTATACGAAAAGGAGAAGTTGTTACCGGTACGGTTATCGCCGTTAAAGAAGACGAGATCGTTTTGAATATCGGATATAAGGCAGATGGTATTATTTCAAGAAGCGAATATACTAACACACCCAATGTTGACCTTAGAGAACTTGTTAAAGCCGGTGAAGAGCTTCAGGCAAAAGTACTTAAGGTGAACGACGGTGAGGGTCAGGTAGCCCTTACTTACAAGAGACTTGCTCAGGAAAAGGGAAGCAAGAGACTTGAAGAAGCATTCAATAACAAAGAGGTATTGAAGGCAGAAGTTTCTAAGGCACTTGACGGTGGTCTCAGCGTTATCGTTGATGAGACAAGAATTTTCATTCCCGCAAGCCTTGTTTCAGATTCTTTTGAGAAGGATCTTAAGAAGTATGAAGGTCAGGAGATTGAATTTGTTATTACTGAGTTCAATCCTAAGAAGAGAAGAGTTATCGGTGACAGAAGACAGCTCGTTGCTGCAGAGCGCGAGAAGCTTCAGAAGGAGCTTTTTGCTAAGATTAAAGAAGGCGATATGATCGAAGGAACAGTTAAGAATATTACTGACTTCGGTTTATTCATTGATCTTGGCGGTGTAGACGGTCTTCTTCACATTACAGAGATGTCATGGGGAAGAATTGAGAGCCCTAAGAAGCTTTACAAAGTTGGCGACAGCATTAAGGCTATGATTAAAGAAATCAATGGTGAGAAGGTTGCCCTTACACTTAAGTTCCCGGAGAGCAATCCCTGGTTAAATGCTGCAGAGAAGTTTGCAGTAGGCAATGTAATTGAAGGTAAAGTTGCACGTATGACTGATTTCGGTGCATTTATCGAGATCGAAGCCGGAATCGATGCACTCTTACATGTGTCACAGATTTCTAAGGCTCATGTTGAGAAGCCTGCTGATGCACTTAAGATTGGACAGGTAATCACAGCTAAGGTTGTTGATTTTAACGAAGAGCAGAAGAAAATCAGCTTAAGCATTAAGGCACTTGATGAGACAGCTGAGGCTGAAACAGAAGAAGCGACTACAGAGGAAGTTGATGAATAATGGATTACGAAGGCTTTAAAAAGCAGGTCTTTACAATAACTACAATTGACCTCAATGCTTATAAAGAACGTCAGATGAAGCGAAGAATCGATGCTTTGATTGCAAAGAATCATTGTCAGTCATATGACGAATATGTACAGCTTATTAAGAAAGATGCAGACCGTCTTGAAGAGTTTGTTAACTATCTTACAATCAATGTTTCTGAGTTTTACAGAAACCCGGATCAGTGGAAGATTCTTGAGCAGGATATACTTCCTGATTTGATTGCTAAGGCAGGTAAGAAGCTTAAGGTATGGAGTGCAGCCTGTTCGACAGGAGATGAGCCGTATTCACTTGCCATGGTACTTGGCAAGATGGTCGGATTATCCAATGTAAGCATAATCGCTACAGACATAGATAAGCAGGTTCTTGAGAAGGCTAAGCTTGGCCTTTACAATGAGAAGAGTATTGCCGGTTTACCTGATGAGTATAAGAACAAATATTTTACCAAAATCGGAGCAAGCTATAAGATTTCGGATGAGATTAAGAGATGCGTACAGTTTAAGCAGCATGACTTGCTTAAGGATGCATATCCTACGGATTGTGATTTAATTGTATGCAGGAATGTTCTTATTTACTTTACGGAAGAAGCTAAGGCAGAGATTTATAAGAAGTTCAGTAAGAGTCTTAGAGTGGGCGGTGTTTTATTTATCGGAAGTACAGAACAGATAATTCACCATCGCGATATGGACTACGAGACATATAAATCATTTTTCTATAAGAAAGTTAAATAATTTTTATCCAATAAGGGACTGTGCAATTATTGCACAGTCCCTTTAGTTTTGTGGTGTTTAGTTAAATCATTTTAATTAACAGGTTATAGTATGTACTATAGAATTCTTCGTTTACAGTGTTTTCGGGTAATTCTAAATATGCCGTCTCAGAATCATAAGCATGCTTAAAAACAGGCAATGCAGAAAGATCTTTTGCATATTTTGCATTTATCGGAAGGAAGTTGCCGTTTTTTTTGGAGTAACAGTTGCAAGCAGTTGCTTTTTGCCGGAATTCTTTATCGACAAATTGAGCAACACTTTTATGGATTGCACAATCTTCCAGAGGAAGGTAAAAATATTCCCGATAATTGTGGTAAAAATATTTTAATTCACCAGAATATACAGGGACTCTTATTTTTATACAGTCGGAAGAAACTGAAAGCAAAATATCATTCCCGATATTATATTTAAAGGGTACGGGAATGTTAAAAGGAAGCTTAAATTCCAGGAATAATTCGGTGGCGTCTTTAGAGTCCGATGAGATATAGTTGTGAGTCGAACAATTTATAAATTTTGGTTTTGTATCTAAAAATTTTACGTATGTCAGCATCGGAAGTATAGAGAGCATACCGGTCAAGTCTTCATGGTTATGTAAAAGCAAAACTTCCAGAAGTTTTTTATCAAAGGTATCGGTGTATGCCTTGTATATTTCGATAAGTTCACCACCCGAAAACGGGTCTTCGCGGTATAATCCGAGAAATTCTTCACAGGCTTTTTGTTTTAAACTGTCAAGAGAGAGGAATTTTTTGCAGGGATATATTAATTTATAAATATCAATTGATTCAAGCCTGTCAAATGGCGACGGTTGCTTATATCTTGCATACTTCTTATTCATATATGGTATGTCAAACGTTGCACCGTTAAAATGTATTATTGTATCAAATTTGTTCAGAAATTCAGAAAAATCGCGTAGGACTTCGGGCTCTTCATTATGACTTTCGAGAAACCATTGGCAAAACTTCCATAGATTGTCTTCTTTGAAAATGCAGCCTATAAGATAAAGGGAAGTTTGAAGCGCAACAAAACCGGTTGTTTCGATGTCAAAGAACACAAAGTTACCGGAAGAATCTATATTTAAAAGCGATAAGTCATGGTTGATATTAATTAAGGATTCGATTTTTTTCATAATAACCTCCGTATATATTATGATTATAACTTAGAATAAGGGTTTTAACAACGAAATATGAAAATATTCTCTGAAAAATCTTAACTTTTATGTCAAAAAATATATCAATTTATCTTTGAATGTGATATAATATGCATATAATGTCTAGTTTGATTGGAGGAAGACCTATGGAATCTAAAATTTTATTGGAAAGCGGTACTAACGAACTTGAACTTTTAGTTTTTGAAGTCGGAGGAAATAAATACGGAATTAACGTTGCAAAGGTAAGAGAGATAAGACCAAGTGAGCCTGTAACAATCATTCCTAATTCGCATCCGCATATTGAAGGTATCTTTATGCCGAGAGATGTAATTATTACGGCTGTTAACCTTGCTAAGGTTTTGAATCTTCCGGAGTCTGCTAATCCCAAATCAGACATGTTTATTGTTACCAACTTTAATAAACTTAATGTATCTTTTAGGGTACATAGGGTTGTCGGCATTGAGCGTATTTCATGGGCAGAGATTATCGTTCCGGATAAGACCATTAATTCAAGTGATACAGCTATTGCAACAGGAGTTGTAAGAATCAGAGGTGAATTAATTCTTATTCTTGATTTTGAGAGTATTGTTGCTGATATCAGTCCGGAGACAGGCTTACAGACATCGGATGTTGAGAAGCTTGTGGGACGTGAACCTAGTGATGTTCCGATTATTATTGCTGAAGATTCACATTTGCTTACACAGCTTATTGTTGATTCATTACATAAATCAGGTTATACCAATATTACCAAGAATGAGAACGGCCAGCAGGCATGGGATTTGCTTTGCAAGTTTAAGAAGGACGGTACTCTTAAGAAGAGCGTAGGATGTGTTATCACGGATATTGAGATGCCGCTTATGGACGGACATCGTTTGATTAAATTAATTCGAGATGATAAAGATATGGCTAATATTCCGATTATTATTTTCTCATCACTTCTTAATGATGAGATGAGAAGAAAAGGCATAGCGTTGGGTGCTAATGCACAGCTTTCCAAACCTGAGATTGGCAATCTTGTTAATGAATTGGATAGATTGGTGCGTTAAAGATAAGAGAACTTTTAGAAAAGTGAGAGGTTGCTATGGATTACAATGGAATGACGGAGGAAGAGTATCTTGACAGCTTGCTCAGACAAGCTTCCGACGACATACCGAAGGAAAATATGGCAGAACGGGAAATTTCTGAACCGGAGGTATCCGAGTCGGAGGAACAAGAAGCTGTATTTGATTTTGATGATATTTTTGGTGCTTTAGCCGAAGTAGAAAATACTTCGGCTGAAAGTGTTTCAGAAGAAGCAACAGAGGATACACCGATAATAGAAGAATTAATGGAAGAATCAATAGAAGAACCGATAGAAGAGCCGGTAATTAAGGATACTGTAACTGAAGAGATCCGAACTGAAGAAATTGCAGCTGAAGAAATTGCAACTGAAGATTCTGTAACAGAAGAGGCCGATTTTCTGGAAGATTTATTTGCACAGATGGAGAGCGAGATGGAGAACGTATCGCTTGATGAAGCGCAGGAGGTTTCTGCAGCAGAAGAACTGTTTCCTGTTGAAACAGAAGAAATACCGGAACCGGAAGATAATCAGGATTTTACGGATTTTCACAGGTCACTTGATTCGATTATAGGAGAACTTGAACAAGATCGTGATAACAGTGAGGACGACGAGATTGATATATTCAGTCAGATAGATAACGCTGAAGTGTCAGAAGAAGAGATGTCGCAGGAGATAGATGACATGTCGCTTCTTGAAGCTGTCGGTATGCTTCTTGACGAAGAAGATAAGGCTAATGAGAAGCAGGAATTTAGCGATTTGTTTGATTTTGACACCGAGATTCCGGAGAAACTTGAAGAAGAACCTGTTCAGAAAAAGGTTAAAGAAGAGAAGCCTAAGAAGGAATTTTTTAAGAAGTTTAAAAATTTCCTTGTAGAACAAGGGGAAGATACCGAAGAGGATATTGCAGCCGAGGAAGCAGCGGCATTAGCAAAAGAAGAAAAAGCAAAGCAGGCTGAGGAAGATAAGGAAAAGAAAGCTGAAGAAAAAGCTGCTAAGAAGGAACAGGCTGAGCAGGCCAAAGCTGCAAAGAAGGCTGCACGAGAAGGTAAAGCTTTAGAACGTCAGATGAAGAAAGAGCAAAAGAAGGCTGAAGAGGAAGCTTCGGGAGAGCCTAAGTACAATGTGACAATTGTTAAGCTTTCACTTCTTTTTACGATTGTTGCAGCTTCGGGAATATTACTTTGGGCAATTTCTTCATTTAATTTCAGACGAATATCTAAGAAGGAATCCATGATATATTTTACAGCGGATCAATATGAGCTTGCCTATGAAAAAATTGCCGGACTTGAGCCGAGAAAGTCAGAACGGGTATTTTTTGAACAGGTAAGAACTGTAATGTATGTACAGAAACAGTATGATTCTTATCTTAGCTATTATAATATCGGTATGAAGGAAGAGGCTTTGGATTCACTTCTTAAAGGTATTGATAAGTATGATAAATACTATGAGACGGCAGATGATCTTGGAATTCTTGATGATATGAACAATGTGCTCGATAAGATATATACTGCCCTTGAAGAAACATATAATCTATTGCCCGAGAAGGCTAATGAGATAGCTAATATAGAAGATTCAGCCGATTATTCGGTAGAACTTCGTAAAGTAATAAACAGTATTAAGGAGTAAGACATGATTGCAATTATTGATTATGATGCAGGTAATCTGATGAGTGTTAAGAAAGCGCTTGATTATCTCGGACAGGAATCTGTAATAACGAGGGATAAGGAAGTTTTGCTTGCCGCAGATAAGGTAATATTACCGGGTGTAGGAGCATTTTCTGATGCAATGGATAAACTTATAAATTATGGACTTGTAGATGTTATTCATGAGATAATCGCGAAGGGTACACCTTTCTTGGGAATTTGTCTCGGACTTCAATTGTTATTTGAGAGAAGTGATGAGGCTCCGGGAGTTGAAGGTCTTTGTGCCCTTAAGGGAAGCATTAATCGTATTCCTGACGGTGAAGGACTTAAGATTCCGCATATGGGCTGGAACTCACTTGAGCTTAAGCCTGAAGCAAAGCTTTTTAAAGGTATTTCCAATCAGGCATATGTATATTTTGTGCATTCGTATTATCTTGAAGCAACTGATAAAGATATTGTTGCAGCGACTACAGAATATGGTGTTAATATCCATGCTTCTGTTGAAAAAGATAATGTGTTTGCGTGTCAGTTCCATCCGGAAAAGAGTGGAGAGGTTGGACTTACAATACTTAAGAATTTTGCAGAGCTTTAAAGATTTGGAGGCAAGTGATGTATACCAAGAGAATTATTCCGTGTCTGGATGTACATAACGGACGCGTTGTTAAGGGTGTTAATTTTGTTAATTTAAGAGATGCCGGTGATCCTGTTGAGATTGCAGCAGCTTATGATAAAGCAGGTGCTGATGAGGTTGTTTTTCTTGATATTACAGCTTCTTCGGATGCGAGAAATACAGTTGTGGATATGGTTCGTAAAGTTGCCGAGAAGGTGTTTATTCCATTTACCGTAGGCGGTGGAATCAGGACGGTAGATGATTTTAAAGCGCTTCTTCGTGAGGGTGCGGATAAGATTGCGATTAATTCCGCAGCTATTATGAATCCTAATTTAATCAGTGAGGCAGCAGATAAGTTTGGTAGCCAGTGTGTTGTAGTAGCAATTGATGCAAAGAGAAGAGCGGACGGAAGTGGTTGGAATATTTTTAAGAACGGTGGCCGTGTTGATATGGGTATTGATGCCATTGAATGGGCTATGAAGGCCGATAAGCTTGGGGCAGGTGAGATACTTCTTACAAGTATGGACTGCGATGGAACGAAGAACGGCTATGACAATGAGCTTACAAGACTTGTATCAGAGAATGTATCTATTCCGGTAATTGCTTCAGGTGGAGCGGGAACGATGGAACATTTTTATGATGCACTTACCGTGGGTAAAGCGGATGCAGTGCTTGCCGCTTCGTTGTTTCATTACAAGGAACTTGAAATCATGGATCTTAAGAAATATTTACATGACAAAAATATTCCGGTAAGAATGTAAGGTGATTTTTATGGCGATGATTGCAAATGATTGGGAGCCGGCTCTTAAGGCTGAGTTTGCCAAACCATATTATAGGGAACTATATACAAAGGTGAGAGATGCATACAGCAGAGAGGTGGTTTATCCACCGGCTGAGGAGATTTTTCAGGCATATCATTTGACAGCGCTGTCCGATGTTAAGGTTGTTATTCTCGGGCAGGATCCTTATCATGAGGAAGGGCAGGCACACGGTCTTTGTTTTTCGGTAAAGGAGAATGTGGCGGTTCCACCGTCCCTTGTTAACATATATAAAGAATTGCGTGATGACATTGGATTTGAGATTCCTACGCATGGTTATCTTGAAAAATGGGCAAAGCAAGGAGTTTTGCTTCTTAATACGGTGCTTACTGTAAGAGCTCATGCGGCCAATTCTCACAAGGGTTACGGTTGGGAGAAGTTTACCGATGCTACCATTAAGATTCTTAATGAACAGGACAGACCGATAGTTTACTTGCTATGGGGACGTAATGCGCGGGATAAAAAGGCTATGCTTAACAATCCAAAGCAGCTTGTGTTAGAAGCAGCACATCCGAGTCCACTGTCTGCATATAACGGATTTTTTGGATGTAAGCATTTCAGCAAGGCTAATGAATTTTTAAAGGCTAACGGAATCGAGCCGGTTGACTGGCAAATCTAGAAAATGTCTTGTTAAAATAAAAAATGTAGATAAAAAGCCGCTACAGACATAAGTCTGTAACGGCTTAATTTTTTACGTATCTTTCTTAAGATTCTTCTGTGCCGTGGCAAGCATGAGCTTAATTCTGTTAAGCTGATTAACTTCACTTGCGCCGGGATCGTAGTCTACCGCAACAATGTTAGAAAGCGGATTCTTGTTGCGAAGCTCCTTGATTACACCTTTACCAACGATGTGGTTCGGAAGACATGCGAAAGGCTGTGCACAGACAATGTTCGGAACACCATCATGCATAAGCTCTAACATCTCGCCTGTAAGGAACCAACCTTCACCGGTCTGGTTGCCGCAGGATACGAATTCAGAAGCATTCTTGGCAAGTTCTTCGATTCTTCCGGGAGCAGTAAAATGTTTGCTCTTTTCTAATTCCTTACGTGCAGTTCCTCTGTAAAATTCAACGAATTTTATTCCGAGATTACAAATTGCAGCAGTCTTCTTGGATTTGCCCAAATGCTCAGCTTTAAAGTTAGCATTATAGAAGCAGTAAAGGAAGAAGTCAATCAAATCAGGCATAACAGCTTCGGCACCTTCTGCCTCAAGCAAATCTACAAGATAGTTATTAGCTGCAGGAAGGAATTTAACAAGGATTTCGCCTACAATTCCAACACGGGGCTTTTTAACGTCTGTAATCGGGAGTGCATCAAATTCGCGGATGATACTCTTAATATTACGCTTAAACTCGGCAAAAGAAGCTTTTTTCTTGGTTAAGGATTCAATACAAATTTTTTGCCATTTCTCATGGAGTGCGTTAGCAGAACCGGGAACAGCCTCGTAGGGACGCATACGGTAAAGTACACGCATGAATACATCGCCATAAATAAGACTTTGTAAAACCTTTGCGGCAAGCGGAAGAGTATACTTCATGCCGGGATTACTTTCAAGACCGCTCATATTAAGTGAAATAACCGGGATGTGTCCCATGTCAGCTTTCTCAAGAGCGCGACGTATAAATCCTATGTAGTTGGAAGCACGGCAGCCGCCGCCTGTCTGTGTGATAACAACAGCAACTTTATTAAGGTCATATTTGCCTGATAAAAGCGCTTCCATAATCTGTCCTACAACGATGAGTGAAGGATAGCAGGCGTCGTTATTAACATATTTGAGTCCTATATCTACGGAAGCTTTGTTGTCAGTAACACCGAGAGTTTCAATGTTATAGCCGCAGGATCTGAGCGCAGGTTTAAGCAAATCAAAATGAATCGGTGTCATCTGAGGACAAAGGAGCGTATAATCCTTGCGCATCTCTTCCGTAAAAACAACTCGATTATGTGCTGCAGAAACAATTGTTCTTTTAATCTTTTTCTTATCGCGTACACGAAGCGCAGAAAGAAGAGAACGGATTCTGATTCTTGCGGCACCGAGGTTATTAACTTCATCAATTTTAAGTACGGTATAAATCTTACCGGCCTTAGAAAGTATATCATTAACACAGTCGGTTGTTACGGCATCAAGGCCGCAACCGAAGGAGTTGAGCTGTATTAAATCAAGATTATCTGTTGTTTTAACATAGTTGGCAGCACCATAAAGTCTGGTATGATACATCCACTGGTCCATTACGATAAGAGGACGGTCAATTTTACCAAGGTGTGCAATTGAATCTTCGGTAAGAACAGCGATACCGTATGAGTTAATAAGCTCCGGAATACCATGGTTAATTTCGGGGTCGATATGATAAGGACGACCTGCAAGAACAATACCGCGCTTACCTGTATTCTTAAGATATTCAATAACCTCTTCGCCCTTTTTCTTGATGTCTTCGCGGGACTTAATAAGGGTATCCCAGCCGATGTTACAAGCTTCTGTTATTTCTTTGGCAGAAATGTCATGTGATTCTGCAAATACCTTGATAAGCTCTTTCGTAAGAATCTCTTTATTGGTAAAAGCAACAAAGGGATTCATAAATCTTATGTTGCCGGACTTTAATTCTTCAACATTATTTTTGATATTTTCTGCGTAAGAAGTAACGATAGGACAGTTGTAGTGGTTATTGGAGTCGGGTGTTTCGTTGCGCTCAAAAGGAATACAGGGATAAAAAATAAAATCAAGTCCTTCTTTGATTAACCATGCAATATGTCCGTGTGCAAGCTTGGCAGGATAGCATTCTGATTCGCTGGGAATTGATTCAATACCGAGTTCGTAAATTTTACGAGTTGACTCCGGTGAGAGTACAACCCTGAAACCGAGCGCACGGAAAAATTCTGCCCAGAAAGGATAGTTTTCATACATGTTAAGTACACGCGGAATACCTACTGTGCCACGCTTTGCATCTTCGATTCTGAGTGGTTCATAGCCGAAGATAGTTTTATTTTTATATTCAAATAGATTAGGAATTTGTTCCTTGTTCTTTTCTTTGCCGATACCTTTCTCACAACGATTACCTGTAATGTAACGGCGTCCGCCGGAAAACTGGTTGATTGTAAGAAGACAGTTGTTGGTACATCCTTTACATCTTGTAAGAGATGTAGATATCTCAAGGGCGTTAATCTGTTCAATGGAGAGCATGGTAGTTTTAGCGCCTTCCGTGAAACGCTCACGGGCAATAAGAGCAGCACCGAATGCACCCATTATACCTGCAATGTCAGGACGGATTGCCTGACAACCGGAAATCTTCTCAAAACTTCTTAAAACAGCGTCGTTATAGAAAGTTCCGCCTTGAACAACTACCTTATTACCGAGATCCTTGGGGTCGGTAATTTTAATTACTTTAAATAAAGCATTCTTGATAACTGAATAAGCAAGACCTGCAGAAATATCAGAAACCTGAGCGCCTTCCTTCTGTGCCTGCTTAACGTTGGAATTCATAAATACAGTACATCTTGTTCCAAGGTCAATGGGATACTTTGCAAAAAGAGCGGCTTTGGCAAAATCTTCAACTGAATAGTTAAGGGACTTGGCAAAGGTCTCGATGAAAGAGCCACAACCTGAAGAACATGCTTCATTAAGCATTACGTTATCAACTGTATTATTCTTGATCTTAATACATTTCATATCCTGACCGCCGATGTCGAGGATACAGTCAACTTCGGGCTCGAAAAATGCAGCAGCATAGTAATGAGAAACGGTCTCAACTTCGCCGTCATCAAGCATAAGGGCAGCCTTAATAAGAGCTTCACCGTAGCCTGTGGAACAGGAGTATGCTATGTTTGCATCTTTGTTAAGCTTTGTATAGATATCTTTGATAGCGGTAATTGTTGTTGCAAGAGGATTACCGTTATTATTGCTGTAAAAAGAGTAAAGCAAAGTTCCGTCTTCGCCGACAAGTGCAACCTTTGTGGTTGTTGAACCTGCATCGACACCAAGGAAACAATTGCCTGTATATGTAGATAAATCGCCTGTTTTAACGGAGTTGTTATTGTGTCTGTCAGTAAATTCCTTATATTCTGCCTCATCTTTAAATAAAGGCTCCATGCGCTTTACTTCAAACTGCATCTTAATCTTGGATGAAAGAGTTGTAAGTAAATCTGTAATTGAAATAACGCAGTCTTTCTTAAAATTAAGTGCAGCACCGATTGCTGCAAAAAGATGTGAATGCTCGGGTGCGATAATCTGCTCATCAGTAAGCTTGAGTGTGCGTATAAAAGCGTTCTTAAGCTCTGATAAGAAGTGAAGAGGGCCACCTAGGAATGCAACATTACCGCGAATGGGTTTACCGCAGGCAAGACCACTGATTGTCTGGTTAACTACGGCCTGGAAAATGGAAGCAGATAAGTCTTCCTTTGTTGCACCTTCGTTGATGAGCGGCTGAATATCGGTTTTTGCGAAAACACCGCAACGTGCCGCAATGGGATATATAGCTTTATAATCCTTGGCATACTCGTTAAGACCTGTGGCATCAGTCTGTAAAAGTGAAGCCATCTGGTCAATAAAAGAGCCTGTACCGCCGGCACAGATACCGTTCATTCGCTGTTCAACACCATTGGTGAAATAAATAATCTTGGCATCCTCCCCACCAAGCTCAATTGCAACGTCGGTATGCGGAGCATAATCGTTAAGTGCCGTTGATACAGCAACAACCTCTTGAACGAAAGGGATGTTAAGGTGCTTTGACAATGTAAGTCCGCCTGAACCTGTAATCATAGGAGAGAGAGAAAGCTCACCGTGAGCATCAAAAGCTCGCTGTAAAAGCAGTGCAACCGTCTCCTGGATATTAGCATAATGACGTTCGTAATCTGAAAAGATTAGAGTGTCAGTATTATCGAGAATTGCGATTTTGACTGTGGTTGAACCAATGTCAATACCTAATTTGTATGTAGAACCATTCATGATAAAACTTTTTGCGACATAATATTTGCCGCATTACCTCCTTAAAATTAAATACAAGCTTCTTTATTATATTACATTCCAAATTGAAAAGTAAAGCATTTTATGATTTTTTAATATATGTACAGGAACACTTGCCTTACAAATGAATATATTGATAAAGAATAATCACGAGGTGATTTTAATGGACAATAACGGAAGATTTTATGCAAATAATGACAGATGTTATGAGGAATGCAGA
>JAZNXQ010000137.1:0-5081 GCA_045593945.1 Lachnospiraceae bacterium
TGAAAATTTCTTTGCCGATAGCTGTGATGCCCCAAGACTTAACCTGTTCTTCGATTACGGGCTCAAGCTCCTCGAATATGTAAAGCTTGGCAACCTTGGAAGCAAATTCTTCAATAAGCTTCTTAGGAAGAGGGGTAACCATACCAAGCTTAAGAACTGATGCGTTAGGCATAGCTTCTTTTACATACTGGTAGGGAATACCGCTTGTAATAAAACCAATTGATAAATCATTGTATTCAACCTTGTTAATCGGGAAGTTACAGCTGTCCTCGATTAATGCATTGTTACGTTTCTCAACAACAATATGACGCTTCTGAGCCATTGCAGGCATCATAACATACTTCTGTATGTTGCGCTCATAAGGCTTATCCTCAACTTCCTCGCGGTCGCAGAGTTCAACAAGACCCTGTGAGTGTGAGAGACGTGTTGTTGTTCTTAAAATAATGGGTGTGTCGTATTTCTCACTGAGCTCAAAAGCAAACTTCATGAAATCCTTTGCTTCCTGGCTGTCAGACGGTTCAAGTACAGGTACCTGAGCGGCACGTCCGATGAGACGTGTATCCTGCTCGTTCTGTGAGCTGTACATTCCGGGGTCATCCGCTGCAACGAGAACAAGACCGCCGTTAACACCTGAATATGCGATTGTGTAGAGCGGGTCAGCGGCAACGTTAACGCCTACGTGCTTCATGGAAGCCATTGCACGAACACCGCTTATGGATGCGCCGATTGCTACTTCCATGGCAACCTTTTCATTAGGTGACCACTCTGCATATATCTCCTTATATTTTACGATATTTTCACTGATTTCCGTACTGGGAGTACCCGGGTATGCGGCTGAAACCTTAACGCCTGCTTCGTATGCGCCTCTGGCGATGGCTTCATTTCCCAGCATAATAGCTTTGTTTGCCAAGTAAATTACCTTCCTTTCGTAAAAACATTATTTTTCATTATAACACAGAGTTTTTAGAATTGCACTAATTATTTATGCACAAAGTTTTGTTGAAAGACAGGCAAAAAAATGATAGAATATATATAAGACAAAATACGAATGAGTGGTGACGGTTTCACATGAAGATGACGATGCTTGTTTTGGCGACGATTGTAATAATATGCTTGTGCTTTTGTTATGCAAGATGTAGAAAGTATGACAATGCTGTAGCTCGCGGAATATGTAAAATGATATTTCCGGGAATTGCAACAGTAATTTTCGCGATGGTTATGCTTTTTACAAGGCACAGGAATATAAGTATGCTTGCACACAGCTTGTATTTTATTTCTACAGGCTGGCTCCTTTCCTTTTTGTTGACATATACGATAGTGTATGTGGGGATGAAACCCAAGGAGAAAATCAAGTATTCGCTTATGTATCTGTTACTTGCATCAGATGCAGCGTTTATGATTTATAATTTCTTTACGGAAAAGGTATTCACCATAAGCTATATCATTTATTCAGAAGAACTGTCATATTATAAATTTGAAGTTTTTCCGTTATTTACATTTCATGCGTTCTTTGTATATTCGCTTGTTGTATTTACGTTTGCTGCGCTGATATACAAGATTTTTCATACAGGTAATATTTATCGTAAAAAATATATTTCTGTTGCATTAATTGTAGGCATTATTGTTGTTGCTAATGCAATATTTATGTTCCTTGGTGATGCAATTGACTTTTCTGTTCTCGGTTATGCTGTCGGAGGCCTGTTGATATACTATTATTCACTTGTGTATATACCTACCGAGCTTAAACATCAGACTTTGGCACTTGTTGCAGATGATACAACAGAGGGTCTTATAATATTTGATGAGAATAATGAGTGCATATATATGAATAATTGTGCACGTAAGATTCTCGGAGTTGATAGTGAAAGTCTTAAACTTACGGGAACCGTGGCTGAAGAGTGGCTTGATATACATAATCTTAAAAATTATAAAAATACGGTTATTAACTACAGACATAATACAGTTTCAGACGACAGATATTATAAAATCAGTTTTAACAGAATTGATGATGAGAAGAATTATTATATAGGCAGTTATTTCTTTATTCAGGATCTTACCGCGGAGCACAGAAGAATTGATGAAGAGCATTATAAAGCGACACATAACGGTCTTACAGGGCTTTATACCACAGAGCATTTCTTTGATATGGCAGAGAAAGCGCTTAAGGAGCACCCGGATGATACATATTTGATGATATGCTCGGATATTTCCAACTTTAAGCTTGTTAATGACTTAGTTGGTTGGGAGTATGGTAATGAGGTACTTGTACATATCGCGGAGGCATTTAGAATGAGTGCAACTCCTGACGAAGTATACGGCTATATGGGTAGCGACAGATTTGCCATTCTTATACCTAAGGATCAGTATGATGAGACATGGTTTAAGGCCATGGCTAGTGATATAACATATACCAAAGAGGATATTTCATATGTGCTTAATCTTTATTTCGGTATATATGAGATAAATGACCGTTCGATTCCGGTTTCGGTAATGTGTGACAGAGCGTATATGATTCTCAATACGATAAAAGGCTCTTATACACAGAGAATTGTGTATTATACCGATGAGGTCAGAGAGAATGTTATCAGAGAGAATGAACTTGTAGGAGCACTTGACGGAGCGCTTAATAACGAAGAATTTGAGATATATCTTCAGCCGCAGGTAAGCATAGACAGGAAGCTTATCGGTGCGGAGGCACTTGTAAGATGGAAGCATCCCGAGAAGGGATTTGTATCGCCGGGTGAATTTATTCCGATATTCGAAAAGAAGAATGTTATCAGTAAGCTTGATGTGTATATCTGGCACAGGGCATGCAGACTTCTTAAGAGATGGAAGGATGAGGGAAGAGAAGATTTGTCGATTAGTGTTAATATTTCTCCTAAGAACCTTTACACTCTTGATGTTTACAGGATATTCATGGATTTGGTTGCAAGATATGAGATTGAGCCGAAGAATTTGAGACTTGAGATTACCGAGACAGCCATTATGACGGATATCGCGAAGCAGAATGATTTGATTAGAAGGCTTCAGCAGGCAGGCTTTTTTGTTGAGATGGATGATTTCGGAAGCGGATATTCATCACTTAACATGCTTAAAGAAATCAGCGTTGATGTAATCAAGATAGACAGGATTTTCCTCGAGGATTCAACGAATATTGAGAGAAGCAGGTTTATTCTTGAGACAGTAATCAAGCTGTCCAAGCAACTTAATATGGAGATTATTGCAGAAGGTGTTGAGACTAAGGCGCAGGTTGATTTCCTTACGGAACTAGGATGTGATATATTCCAGGGATATTATTTCGACAAACCTATATCGGTTGCAGAATTCGAAGAAAAATATTTACAGTAATAATACGGGCTGTTGCGTTTTGCACAGCCCATTTTTTATGAGCATATAATATGAAAAAGACTCTTGGAGTTTGTTATGGAAAATAACATAGGTACAGAGCGTGAGCGTTGCAGGGAGAAAATTCTTTCGGAGGATTATATCGATATTGTTACGGATATTGCAGATTATATTTTGGATGTGCTTGATTTGGGAGATGATTATTGTAGGCAGTTTGCAAGCCCTTCTTATAGTGTGCTTTATATACCGAGGAGTGAAAGGAATCGTTACAGTATAGAACGTTTTGGATACAGGAGCATACCGAATTTGTACTCACTTGCAGACACTACCTCAGTAAATGAGATAGGTGCAATAAGGGTGCGGAATCAGCCGGCACTCGGGCTTCGCGGACAGGGAGTACTCATAGGTTTTGTTGATACGGGAATTGATTATACTCATCCGGCGTTTCGTTATCCGAGCGGTGAGAGCAGAATCGTCGGAATCTGGGATCAGACGATACAGACCGGCAACACGCCCGACGGGCTTGATTACGGCAGTGAATATACCAAAGAGATAATAGACGAGGCGCTTAGAAGTGACAGACCGCTTGAGATTGTTCCGAGTACCGATACTAACGGACATGGAACATTTTTAGCAGGAATTGCCGCAGGGAGTGAGGATGCAGATAATGATTTTACAGGAGTTGCACCGGATGCGTTTATCGGAGTTGTGAAGCTCAAAGAGGCAAAACAGAATCTTAAGGATTATTATCTGATTGAAGAAGGAGCACAGGCTTATCAGGAAAATGATATAATACTTGGAATACGTTATCTTCAGAATCTTGCAGACAGAATCGGTGTTCCGCTTGTTATTTGTCTTGGTGTGCAGAATAATCTGGGCGGTCATTCGGGGGAAAGTTATCTTGCGTCATATCTTCGGGCAGTAACTTCGCAGCTTGGATTTTCAGCGGTGAGCGCTGCAGGAAACATGGCAAACAGACGAAGACATTTTTTTGGAGAATTCGGAGAAAATGAATACGAGATGGCAGTTGAAATTCGTGTCGGTGAAGATGTAAGAGGATTTGCTCTTGAATTGTGGGGAGACTCGCCGGATATATATTCGATTTCGATAGAATCACCGTCGGGTGAAGCAGTGCCACGGGAAAATCCCAGGCTTGATGCAAGCTCAGTATACGATTTTGTGTTTGAGGATACGAGGATATATATTGATTACGAGTTGTCTCAGGGAAATACAGGGTCAGAGCTTATTTTTATGCGGTTTGAGAGACCTACACAAGGGATTTGGACAATTAGGGTTTTTACGCAAGGCGTCATAACGGGAAGCTTTCATATGTGGTTGCCTAATTTGGAGTTTTTGGGCGAGGATACTTATTTTTTGAGTCCTAATCCTGATACAACCGTAACCGACCCCGGTAACTCTGTGGGTGTTATAACAATAGGGGCGTATAATCACTATAACAACAGTATCTATCTGTATTCCGGCAGAGGGTTCACAAGAACGAATGCCATAAAACCTGATATAGTTGCACCGGGCGTTGAGATTTTCGGGCCGCTTCCGAATAACAGATACGGAAGACTCACCGGAACAAGTATTGCCGCTGCGCATACGGCAGGTGCTGTTGCGCTTCTCATGGAGTGGGGGCTTGACAGTGGCTCATACCAGTTTCTTTTAAATGAGATTATTAAAACGTATCTTATAAGGGGCGCTGTAAAACAGCCGACGCAAAGAACTTATCC
>JAZNXQ010000138.1:0-13776 GCA_045593945.1 Lachnospiraceae bacterium
ATGTTTTCATTTCAAGATTTAATCTTGTTTGCGACATTTTTAATTGCGCTGCTTACCTACATAAGTGGGAATAATAAGCGAAAATAAATAAGCCACTCTTGTCTTAGCCGGACGAGTGACTTATTTTAGCACTTTTATGAGGCTAACCACTTTGTGGGCGGTTACTCCTTTTATGTCTTGATTATAACACAGGCATTTTATGATTTCAAGTTTTTTGCAAAAATAAGGAAAAAACAGCTATAAATGTAACCGTTCAGCCAACGCCATTCGCAAAGTCGCACCTGCGGTGCTTTATCGCTGCTTTGCAGCTGGCTTTGCTCATAAGCTGGCGTTTAGCCCATAGTCTGTATGACATACTCATTTATGCAAGCATGGATCGTATGTCATACAAACTATGGCTGAACTGTTACAAAAAAATTTTTTTAAAAAAGTGCTTGCAATTTGACTTTAGATAGTGTATATTATATGGTGCTGTGACATTGATAGCGTAGAAGCGTGAGGTTGCTGCTTGAAAATAGCAGGTTTTCCGTGGAGCGAATGTCATGTTAGGAAACTGGCGACAAGTCACTGTACTGAATCATCTGTAATAACAGAAATGACCGTGTGATTTCATGAGTGTTTATTTATGACACACACGGGGTAGTGTACAGTCACCACTTGTCGTACTTCAAAAGTGCGAAAAGGAGGCGGCTTTTTTTATGGCAAGTCAAGTAATGAGAATCACATTGAAGGCGTACGATCACAAGTTAGTAGATCAGTCAGCCGGCAAAATCATCGAAACTGTTAAGAAGACAGGTTCACAGGTAAGCGGACCGGTACCGTTACCGACAAAGAAAGAGGTAGTAACTATTCTTAGGGCGGTACACAAGTACAAAGATTCCAGAGAACAGTTCGAGCAGAGAACTCATAAGAGACTCATCGATATCATTACACCTACACAGAAGACTGTAGATGCATTATCAAGATTAGAAATGCCTGCAGGTGTAGACATCGATATCAAAATGAAAAACAAGTAATAAGAATTAAGTAAGGCAAGAAATCCTGAAGGGTTTAATATAGAAGCAACAACGAATAAAACTTTGTTCCACTTATATTAACTGTTCTAGGATGATTGGGGAAGATCCCAATCCGCTGTAGAGAAAACAGGAGGTAAAGAATGAAGAAAGCGATTTTAGCAACAAAAGTCGGAATGACTCAAATCTTCAACGCAGACGGTGTTTTAACACCTGTCGGAGTTCTTCAGGCAGGTCCCTGTGTAGTAACACAGATTAAGACTGTTGAGAATGATGGTTACGAAGCAGTTCAGGTTGGTTTCGCTGACAAGAGAGAAAAGCTCGTTAGCAAGCCTGAGAAAGGACACTTTGACAAGGCAGGCGTTTCTTACAAGAGATACGTAAGAGAGTTCAAGTTTGAGAACACTGCAGATTACAAAGTGGCAGATGAGATTAAAGCAGATATCTTCGCAGCAGGCGATAAGGTTGATGCAACAGCTATTTCAAAGGGTAAGGGCTTCCAGGGCGCTATCAAGAGACATGGACAGTCCAGAGGACCGATGGCTCATGGTTCTAAGTTCCATCGTCATGCAGGTTCTAACGGTTCATCATCATCACCCAGCCGTGTATTCAAGGGTAAGAAGATGCCCGGTCAGATGGGTGGCAAGCGCATCACAATCCAGAACCTCGAAGTTGTTCGTGTAGATGTTGAGAATAATATCATCTTAGTAAAGGGCGCAGTTCCCGGACCTAAGAAATCTTTGGTAACAATTAAAGAAAGCGTAAAGGCTTAATGCTTTTACAAAGGAAGGAGGACCATACAGATGGCAAAAGTATCTGTTTTTAATATTGAAGGTAAACAGGTTGGCGAGATCGAGTTAAACGACGCTGTATTCGGTGTTGAAGTTAACGAGCATCTTTTACACATGGCTGTAGTTAGCCAGCTTGCAAATAAGCGCCAGGGAACACAGAGCGCAAAGACACGTGCCGAAGTTAGCGGTGGTGGAAGAAAGCCTTGGAGACAGAAGGGTACAGGTCACGCTAGACAGGGTTCAACAAGAGCTCCTCAGTGGACAGGCGGCGGTATCGTATTTGCTCCGAAGCCGAGAGATTACTCATTCAAGTTAAATAAGAAAGAAAAGAGACTTGCTCTTAAATCTGCTTTAACTTCAAGAGTAAACGAGAACAAGTTCATCGTAGTTGATTCTTTCAACTTCGACGAGATTAAGACAAAGAAGTTTGCAACAGCTATGAACAACCTTAAGGTTGCTAAGGCGCTTGTTGTATTGAATGATGAGGATAAGAACGCAGCAATTTCTGCAAAGAATATCCCTACAGTAAAGACTGCATATACAAACACAATCAATGTATACGACATTTTGAAGTACGATACACTTGTAGTTGCTAAGGATGCAGTTGCAAAAATTGAGGAGGTGTATGCATAATGGCAAGTCTTCAGTATTATGATATAATCCTTAAACCGGTTATCACAGAGAAGAGTATGAACGCTATGAGCGAGAAAAAATACACATTCTTAGTTAATCCGGAAGCAGACAAAATGATGATTAAGAACGCTGTTGAGAAAATGTTCGACGGAGTTAAGGTTGCATCTGTTAACACAATGAATATGGATGGCAAGACTAAGAGAAGAGGAATGACATTCGGTAAGACAGCTAAGACAAAGAAAGCAATCGTAACACTTACAGCAGACAGCAAGGACATCGAGGTATTTGCAGGTCTGTAAGAACAATAAGCAGCATTGAAAGGAGAGAGACGAAATGGGTATTAAAACATTTAACCCATATACACCTTCCAGAAGACATATGACCTCATCTGATTTTTCAGAGATCACAAAGAGCACTCCTGAGAAATCATTGTTAGTTTCAACAAGCAAGACAGCAGGTCGTAATAATCAGGGTAAAATTACAGTAAGACATCGTGGTGGCGGTGCAAAGAGAAAATATAGAATTATCGATTTCAAGAGAAACGGTAAAGATGGTATTCCCGCAACTGTTATCGGTATCGAGTACGATCCTAACAGAACAGCAAACATCGCATTAATCTGCTACGCAGACGGCGAGAAGGCATACATCCTTGCTCCTAACGGATTGAAGGACGGTATGAAAGTTATGAGCGGCGAGACAGCAGAAATCAGAGTAGGTAACTGCTTACCGCTTGCAAACATTCCTGTTGGTACAGAAGTTCACAACATCGAGCTTTACCCGGGAAAAGGCGGACAGATGGTTCGTTCAGCTGGTAACTCAGCACAGCTCATGGCTAAAGAAGGAAAATACGCAACACTTCGTTTGCCTTCAGGCGAAATGAGAATGGTACCGATTATGTGTAGAGCAACAATCGGCCAGGTTGGTAATGTAGAGCATGACCTTATCAACGTAGGTAAGGCAGGACGTAAGCGCCATATGGGCATCAGACCTACAGTTCGTGGTTCTGTTATGAACCCTAACGACCATCCTCACGGTGGTGGTGAAGGTAAGACTGGTATCGGTCGTTCAGGCCCGGTTACTCCTTGGGGTAAACCTGCTCTTGGTTTGAAGACAAGAAAGAAAAACAAACAGTCTAACAAGATGATAGTAAGAAGAAGAAACGGTAAATAATCCGTAATAGTTTGAAGGAGGTTAGAACCTATGGCTCGCTCACTTAAAAAAGGACCTTTTGCGGACGCTCACTTATTGAAAAAAGTTGATGCAATGAACGCTTCAGGACAGAAGCAGGTTATTAAGACCTGGTCACGTCGTTCAACAATTTTCCCGCAGATGGTTGGACATACAATTGCAGTTCATGATGGTAGAAAGCACGTTCCGGTTTATGTAACAGAGGATATGGTTGGACATAAGCTTGGTGAATTTGTTGCCACAAGAACTTACAGAGGACATGGAAAAGACGAGAAGAAGTCTAGACGTTAATAGGTAATTTTGAAAGGAGGCTACAAAAATGGCAAAAGGACATAGAAGCCAGATAAAGAGAGAAAGAAATGCGAATAAAGACACAAGACCTTCAGCAAAGTTATCTTACGCTAGGGTTTCTGTTCAGAAAGCATGTTTCGTACTTGATGCCATTCGTGGTAAAGATGTACAGACAGCACTTGGTATTTTAGCATATAATCCGAGATATGCATCTTCATTAATAGAGAAGTTATTAAAGTCAGCAATCGCTAATGCTGAGAATAACAACGGTATGGACGTTAGCAAGCTTTACATCGAAGAGTGTTACGCTAACAAGGGACCGACAATGAAGAGAATTCATCCCAGAGCACAGGGTAGAGCTTATAGAATCGAGAAGAGAATGAGCCACATCACAATCGTGCTCAATGAAAGATAAGGAGGGCATTATGGGACAGAAAGTTAATCCTCATGGTATGAGAGTCGGCGTTATCAAAGACTGGGACTCAAAATGGTATGCGGAAGCTGATTTTGCAGATAACTTAGTAGAAGACTACAACATCAGAACATATCTGAAGAAAAAATTATACAGCGCCGGTATTGCTAAGATCGAAATCGAGAGAGCATCAGAGCGTTTGAAAGTTATAATCCACACAGCAAAACCCGGTGTCGTTATCGGTAAGGGTGGACAGGAAATTGAGAAATTAAAAGCAGATGTACAGAAGTTTACAGATAAGAAACTTGTTGTTGACATCAAAGAGATTAAGAGACCTGACAGAGATGCTCAGCTCGTTGCAGAGAACATTGCACTTCAGTTAGAGAACCGTGTTTCTTTCAGAAGAGCTATAAAGTCTGTAATGTCAAGAACATTAAAGGCAGGAGCACTTGGTATCAAGACAGCTGTTTCAGGACGTCTTGGTGGCGCTGATATGGCTCGTACAGAGTTCTACAGCGAGGGAACAATCCCGTTACAGACACTTCGTGCAGATATCGATTACGGTTTTGCAGAAGCAGACACAACATATGGTAAACTTGGTGTTAAGGTTTGGATTTATAAAGGTGAAGTACTTCCAACCAAAGAAGTTGTTAAGGAAGGGAGCGATAAATAATGTTAATGCCTAAAAGAGTAAAACGTCGTAAGCAGTTCCGTGGTACTATGAGAGGTAAGGCTCTTAGAGGAAACACAATTACGAACGGTGAATTTGGTATTGTAGCAGCAGAGCCTTGCTGGATTCGTTCTAATCAGATCGAGGCAGCCCGTATCGCTATGACACGTTATATCAAGCGTGGTGGTAAGGTTTGGATTAAGATTTTCCCGGATAAGCCGGTAACAACTAAACCTGCTGAAACACGTATGGGTTCCGGTAAAGGAACATTGGAGTATTGGGTAGCAGTAGTTAAGCCGGGACGCGTTATGTTCGAAATCTCTGGTGTAGCTGAAGAAGTTGCAAGAGAAGCATTACGTCTCGCTATGCACAAGTTACCTTGTAAATGTAAAATAGTTTCTCGTGCAGACTTAGAAGGCGGTGATAACAGTGAAAATTAATAAGTATGTAGAAGATTTAAACAAGAAATCAGCTGCAGAATTAAATGATGAATTAGTAGCTGCTAAAAAGGAACTTTTCAATTTGAGATTCCAAAACGCAACAAATCAGTTGGATAATACAAGCAGAATCAAAGAAGTAAGAAAGAATATTGCCAGAAGACAGACAGTTAGCACTGAGAAGGCAAGAGTTGCGGAATAGGAGGAGAATCGCTATGGAAGAAAGAAATCTTAGAAAAACCCGTACAGGTAAAGTAGTTAGTAATAAGATGCAGAAAACGATTGTAGTAGCGATCGAAGACCATGTAAAGCATCCGTTGTACAACAAAATCGTGAAGAAGACTTATACACTTAAGGCTCATGATGAAGAGAACGTTTGTAACATCGGTGATACAGTAAAGGTTATGGAGACAAGACCGTTGTCAAAGGACAAGAGATGGAGACTTGTTGAGATAATCGAAAAAGCAAGATAATTTTCTGTAAAAAACGATTTCGAGAACCGGCGTGGCCGGTGAAATGAATAAAGGAGGTCAATTTGGCATGATACAACAGGAAACCAGACTTAAGGTTGCTGACAATACAGGCGCAAAAGAATTGCTTTGTATCCGTGTTATGGGCGGCTCAACAAGAAGATATGTCAATATCGGAGATGTAATTGTTGCCAGCGTTAAAGATGCAACACCAGGTGGAGTTGTTAAAAAAGGCGATGTAGTTAAAGCCGTAGTTGTACGTACTGTTAAAGGTACTCGTCGTAAAGATGGTTCATATATTAGATTCGATGAAAACGCTGCCGTAATCATCAGAGATGACAAGAACCCTAGAGGAACTCGTATTTTTGGACCGGTAGCAAGAGAGCTTAGAGAGAAACAGTTTATGAAGATCGTTTCACTCGCTCCGGAAGTATTATAGGAGGAACTGAGCTATGACGACTAAATTAAAGAAGGGTGACCTTGTTAAGGTTATCGCAGGTAAGGACAAGGGCAAGGAAGGTAAGATTCTTGCTATCAATACAAAAAAAGGAACCGCTTTGGTAGAAGGCATCAACATGATTACAAAGCACACAAAGCCTAGTGCAGCTAACCAGAACGGCGGAATTATTCATCAAGAAGGCGCAGTTGATTTGTCAAATCTTATGTATGTTTACAAGGGAAAAGCAACAAGACTTGGATATGCAGTTAAGGATGACAAGAAGGTAAGAATCGCAAAATCAACAGGCGACGTAATTGACTAATCTGGGAAAGGAGGTTGCACACAGTGAGCAGATATAAAGAGATGTATGCTAATGAGATCGTTCCTGCTTTGACAAAGAAGTTCGGTTATAAGAACGTTATGCAGGTACCGAAGCTCGATAAAATCGTAATAAACATGGGTATCGGTGAAGCTAAAGAGAATGCTAAGATTCTTGACGCAGCAGTTAAGGACCTTGAGACAATCACCGGTCAGAAAGCAGTTTTGACAAAAGCGAAGAATTCAATTGCTAACTTTAAAATCAGAGCAGGTATGCCTATCGGTTGTAAGGTAACACTTAGAGGCGAGAAGATGTACGAATTCGCTGATCGTCTTATCAACTTAGCATTACCCCGTGTACGTGACTTTAGAGGTGTAAGTGCAAATTCATTCGACGGAAGAGGAAATTATGCCCTTGGTATTAAGGAGCAGTTGATTTTCCCTGAGATCGAGTATGATAAGGTAGATAAGGTAAGAGGTATGGATGTTATTTTCGTAACAACAGCCAAGACCGATGAAGAAGCTCGTGAACTTTTGACATTATTTAATATGCCGTTTCAAAAATAGTTAGGAGGACAATTACATGGCTAAGACTGCGATGAAAGTAAAGCAGCAGCGTAAACAGAAATTCTCTACTAGAGAATATACACGTTGTAGAATTTGTGGCCGTCCACACGCTTACTTAAGAAAATACGGAATTTGCAGAATCTGCTTCCGTGAATTAGCATATAAGGGACAGATACCGGGTGTTAAAAAGGCCAGCTGGTAGAATATTGTAGAAGGAGGCAAATAAAATGACAATGAGTGATCCTATTGCAGATATGCTTACAAGAATCCGTAACGCAAATACTGCAAAACATGATACAGTTGATGTACCTTCATCTAAAATGAAACTTGCTATTGCTGAGATTCTTTTTAACGAAGGATATATTAAGAAATATGACATTATCGAAGACGGAAACTTCAAGACAATCCGCATCACATTAAAGTATGGTCAGGATAAGAACGAGAAGATTATTACAGGTCTTAAGAGAATCTCTAAGCCGGGTCTTCGTGTATACGCTAGCAAAGAGGAACTCCCCAGAGTTCTCGGCGGACTTGGCGTAGCTATTATTTCAACAAACCAGGGTGTTATCACTGACAAAGAGGCTAGAAAGCTTAACGTTGGTGGCGAAGTATTAGCCTTCATATGGTAGGGAGCATGAAAAAACAAGCACGAACGAAGTGAGTATTTGTTTTTTAGCGACCGACAACGAGAAAACAGAAAGCAGCGTAAGCTGCGGATGCACGAAGTGCATGTTTTCGAGTATGGAGAGCTGACAATATATTTTAAAATAATAGGAGGTACGGGCATGTCACGTATAGGAAGAATGCCAATCGCAATTCCTGCAGGTGTAACTGTAGATGTTGCAGAAAATAATAAAGTGACTGTAAAAGGTCCCAAGGGAACACTTGAGAGAGTACTCCCTGCGGAGATGGAGATCAAGCTTGAAGGCGCTGAAGTTGTAGTAAGCAGACCCAACGATCTCAAGAAGATGAAATCATTACATGGTTTAACAAGAACCTTGATTGCAAACATGGTTAAGGGTGTTACAGACGGTTTTGAGAAAGTACTTGAAATCAACGGTGTTGGTTACAGAGTACAGAAACAGGGCAAGAAACTTGTTTTCTCACTTGGTTTTTCACATCCTGTAGAGGTTGAAGATCCTGAAGGTTTAACTTCAGAGGTTGAAGGCCAGAACAAGATTATAATCAAGGGTATCGATAAAGAAAAAGTAGGTCAGTTTGCTGCCAACTTAAGAGAGCTTAGAAGTCCTGAACCTTACAAGGGCAAGGGTATTAAGTATGCGGATGAGACAATCAGACGTAAAGTTGGTAAGACCGGTAAGAAATAATAGAAGGAGAGACGAGAAATGGTTAGTAAAGTATCAAGAGCGAAAGTTCGTATTAAGAAACACGACAGAATGCGTAATCGTTTTAGCGGAACTGCTGAAAGACCTCGTTTGGCTGTTTTCAGAAGTAACAACCATATTTACGCACAGATTATTGATGATACAGTTGGCAACACCCTTGTAGCTGCTTCTACTATGGAAAAGGACGTAAAAGACAGCTTGGAAAAGACAAATAATGTAGAAGCTGCAACAGCAGTTGGTACAGCTATTGCAAAGAAAGCTTTGGAAAAAGGCATCACTACAGTTGTTTTCGACAGAGGTGGCTTCATTTATCATGGAAAAATTCAGGCACTCGCAGATGCGGCACGTGAAGCCGGATTGCAATTCTAACAAGGAGGAAAACGAACATGAAACGTAACATTATTGATGCTAGTCAGTTGGAATTAACAGAAAAAGTAGTATCAATCAAGCGTGTAACCAAGGTTGTTAAGGGTGGACGTAACTTCCGTTTTACTGCTTTGGTAGTTGTTGGTGACGGCAACGGACATGTTGGTGCAGGACTTGGTAAGGCAACTGAAATTCCGGAAGCTATCCGCAAGGGAAAAGAAGATGCAATGAAGAAACTTGTTTCTGTACCGATTGATGAAAATATGAGTATCCCTCATGATATGATTGGTAAATTTGGTAGTGCTTCAGTATTACTTAAGAAGTCTCCCGAAGGTACAGGTATCATCGCCGGCGGCCCGGCTCGTAACGTATTGGAGTTAGCAGGACTTAAGAATATTCGTACAAAATGTTTAGGTTCCAATAACAAACAGAACGTTGTTCTTGCAACAATCGAAGGCCTTAAGTGCCTTAAGACACCTGAAGAGGTAGCAAGACTTCGTGGTAAATCCGTTGAAGAAGTATTAGGCTAATTAGGAGGAAGAAAAAATGGCAGATAAATTGAAAATCACATTGGTGAAATCTACTATCGGCGCAATTCCTAAGCATAAAGCAACTGTTGAAGCATTAGGTCTCAAGAAGCTTAACAAGACAGTTGAGATGCCTGATAATGCAGCGGTTAGAGGAATGATTCACCAGGTAAAACACTTGGTAAAAGTTGAAGAAATCTAAGAAAATCTAAGAAATTAAGTTAGATAGGAGGTACGAAAATGAACTTATCAGAATTAAGACCTGCAGAAGGTTCAAAGCAGAGCGATAATTTCAGAAGAGGCCGTGGACATGGTTCAGGCAACGGTAAGACAGCCGGTAAAGGTCACAAAGGTCAGAAGGCACGTTCGGGTGCTCCCAGACCCGGTTTTGAAGGTGGTCAGATGCCGTTATATAGAAGAATTCCTAAAAGAGGATTCACAAATAGAAATCACAAAGAAATTATCGGTATCAATGTAAGTGCTTTGGAGATTTTTGATAATGGTGCAGACGTTACGGTTGAAACATTAATCGAAGCTGGTATCGTTAAAAACCCTAGAGATGGCGTAAAGATTCTCGGAAACGGTGAATTAACCAAGAAGCTTAATGTTAAAGTTGACGCATTCAGCGCAGCCGCAAAGGAAAAGATTGAGGCACTTGGTGGAAATGCAGAGGTGATTTAATGTTTAAAACACTTCGCGACGCACTCAAAATCAAAGAAATCAGAACAAGAATTTTTTATACATTTGCAATGCTTGTGATTTTTAGAATTGGTTGTTTACTCCCGGTTCCGGGAGTAAAGACCTCTGAGTTGGATGCACTTTTTACAAGTATTTTCAACGAAGCAGGCGGAATTTCCAACTTCTTTAATACAATCACAGGTGGATCATATACTAATATGTCCATCTTTGCACTTAACATTTCTCCTTACATCACATCATCAATTATTATGCAGCTCCTCACAATAGCTATTCCGAAGCTTGAGGAAATGCAGAAAGATGGTGAAGAAGGTAAGAAGAAGATTGCTGAAATCTCAAGATATCTTACAATTGGCTTAGCTGTAATCCAGAGTGGTGCTACCGCAATCGGATTCGGAAGCAAATTGTTCGAGAATTATAATTTCTTCAGTGTATTAGTTGTTATCTTATCAATGACAGCAGGTAGTGCACTTGTAATGTGGATTGGAGAGCGTATTACAGAACATGGTGTCGGAAACGGTATTTCAATGGTTCTTTTAGTAAATATCCTTTCAACAATCCCTACAGATTTTATAGTACTTTACAAGAGATTTGTAGAAGGCAAGAACATTTTCATCGGAATTATTTCTTCAGTAATCATCATCGCTATAATTCTTGCACTTATTGTGTATGTAATTTTGCTTCAGGATGGCGAGAGAAGAATACCGGTACAGTATGCACAGAAGATGCAGGGCAGACGTCAGGTTGGCGGACAGAGTTCACATATTCCGCTTAAGGTAAATACAGCAGGTGTTATTCCTGTAATTTTTGCCGGTTCACTTATGTCATTGCCTGTAATCGTAGGTCAGATTGCTAAAGTAGATGCAGGAAGCATCGGCGGACAGATTCTTATGATTCTTAATCAGGGTTACTGGTGTAAGTTCACATATCCCTGGCCGTTCCCGATTTACACAGTCGGCTTATTGATTTACATTGCACTTATTGTTGTATTTGCATATTTCTATACTTCAATCAGCTTTAACCCGAATGAAGTAGCAGAAAACATTAAAAAGCAGGGTGGTTTTGTTCCCGGTATCAGACCCGGAAAGCCCACTCAGGAATATTTTTCAAAGATTTTGAACTATATCGTATTTATTGGAGCAGTAGGCCTTGTAATTGTTGCTGTAATACCGATTATTATCACAGGTTTGTTTGATGTTAACATCTCATTCCTTGGTACATCAATCATCATCGTTGTTGGTGTAGTATTAGAGACACTTAAGCAGGTTGAATCCAAGATGTCAGTTCGTCATTATAAGGGATTTTTGGAAGATTAATATATACTGTTTGTAATAGCGAGGCATATTGCCTCGCTACATACAGCAGTAAAGATATATTATGGAACCGTTGATTCCGGTATGATATATAGGGAGAAAACGTATGAAAATAATTATGCTTGGAGCACCGGGTGCGGGAAAAGGAACGCAGGCAAAGAAAATTGCCGATAAGTGGCAGATTCCGCACATTTCCACAGGAGATATTTTCCGTGCCAATATTAAGCAGGGAACAGAACTCGGTAAGAAAGCAAAAGCTTTCATTGATAAGGGTATGTTGGTGCCGGACGAGTTAACAATTGAGTTGATTATCGATCGTTTGCATCAGGATGACTGCGCTAACGGATATGTTCTTGACGGTTATCCCAGAACAATCCCGCAGGCCGAGAGCTTAACAGAAGTGTTAGGTAAGCTGGACGAAGCAATTGACTATGCAGTCAATGTGGATGTTCCGGATGAAAATATTGTTAACCGCATGAGCGGAAGGCGTGCATGCCTTAATTGTGGAGCAACTTACCATATTAAATATGCACCGCCGGCAAACGAAGGAATTTGTGACAGATGTCAGAATGAGCTTGTTCTTCGTGATGATGACAAGCCAGAGACAGTACTTAAGCGTCTTGAGGTTTATCATGAGCAGACACAGCCGCTTATCGAGTATTATGAGAAGCTTGGTGTACTCAGAACCGTAGATGGAACAAAAGATCTGGATGTGGTATTCAGTGCGATTGTAGATATTTTAGGAGCGTAAACATATGCCTATTTCGATTAAATCTGAGAGAGAAATAGAATTAATGCGTGAAGCCGGAAGGATTCTTAAAATAACTCATGAGGAGATGGCCAAGGCGGTACGTCCGGGTATCAGTACATTTGAGTTAAATAAGATAGGCGAGGAAGTAATAAGAAGCTATGGCTGTATTCCTTCTTTCCTTAATTATAATGGATATCCTGCTTCAATATGCGTTTCAGTAAATGATGAAGTAGTACACGGTATTCCTTCAAAAAAGAGAATCCTTAAGGAAGGCGATATAGTAAGCCTTGACGCAGGAGTAATCTACAAAGGATATCATTCCGATGCAGCAAGAACACATGCGGTCGGAAAGATAAGTGACGAAGCTGCAAAGCTTATAGAAGTCACAAGACAGTCATTCTTCGAAGGTATGAAATATGCCAGAGAAGGCTGCCACCTGTATGACATATCAGCAGCAATCGGTGCTTATGCCGAGAGCTTTGGATATGGGGTCGTTGAAGATTTGGTTGGACATGGAATCGGACAGCAGTTGCATGAAGATCCGCAGATACCGAATTTTGCGATGAAAAGAAGAGGCCCCAAATTACAGGCAGGAATGACACTTGCAATAGAACCCATGATTAACATGGGAGGCTATGAAGTAGAATGGTTAGACGATGATTGGACAGTAGTTACACTTGATGGTTCATTATCAGCTCATTATGAGAATACGATATTGATTACCAAGGGTGAGCCTGAGCTGCTGACAAGATAGTTCTGAGAGGTGACATATGGAACTGTACAGAACAGGTAATCTTGCCAAATCCAAAGCAGGTCACGACAAAGATAAGATATATGTAATAATCCGTGAGGACGGTGAATATGTATACTTAAGCGATGGGGACCTTAAGACAATCGATAACCCTAAGAAAAAAAACAAGAAGCACGTTCAGCCAATCAAGTGTGATAACACAGATTGTGCGGACAATGAAATTATTCGGGAATTAATCCGGCATTATATAGGAGGTCAGACATGTCAAAGGCAGATGTCATAGAAATTGAAGGAACAGTAGTTGAAAAGTTACCGAACGCCATGTTTCAGGTTGAACTTGAAAATGGACATCAGGTATTAGCACATATCAGCGGTAAACTCAGAATGAACTACATTCGTATTTTGCCGGGAGATAAAGTAACATTAGAGATGTCACCTTATGATCTTTCAAAGGGAAGAATCATTTGGAGAGATAAATAAGTCTGTTAGCGGTTAGCAATTTTGTTGTAAACTTTTAGGAAAAAAGTCTTGCATTTGCAAAAGTACCGTGATATAATATCAGATGGACTTTTTTGAAAGGAGGATTCGCTGTGAAAGTTAGATCTTCAGTAAAACCGATTTGTGAAAAATGTAAAGTAATTAAGAGAAAGGGAAGCATCAGAGTAATCTGTGAGAATCCCAAGCATAAGCAGAGACAGGGTTAATCCGTTGCTTATGTACTAATGTGAAATGTGAAAAATAAATATTTTTCATGATTTTGCGGCTGCAGTAACGACCGCTTTTTGTTGTGTAAACTC
>JAZNXQ010000139.1:0-9070 GCA_045593945.1 Lachnospiraceae bacterium
TTTGTAGGCTCATCGAGAAGAATAATGTCAGGCTTTGTAAGCAAAAGCTTGCCGAGAGCAACACGTGTTTTCTGACCGCCGGAGAGCTTGTCCGTCTGCTTATTAAAATCGCTCTCATCAAAGCCAAGGCCTTTTAATACACCGACGATTTCGCTCTTGTAAGCATAACCGTTCTTGAGCTCAAATTCATGCGTAAGGCGTGTATATGTATCCATCAAATCAGACAACTCATCACCGTCAACATGCTTCATGGTCTCTTCGATGGAGCGCATGCGCTTCTCAAGGTTGATGATATCCTCTTTAACAGACAAAAGCTCCTCGTAGATACTTTGATTACCGATAAGGTTCTGGTGCTGTGCAAGATAACCAATCGTTTTGTTTTTAGAAATAATTACTTCACCCTCGTCGGGAGCAAGCTCTTTCATGATGATTTTGAGAAGTGTGGATTTTCCGGCACCGTTATTACCGATAATCGCGGCACGTTCCCTTTCTTCAACATGAAAAGATATATTTTTAAGTACTGTATTTTCAACAAATGCTTTTGAAATGTTGTTACATGAAAGAATCATTTTGTTTAACCTCATTAAAAATAATCACAAGGTTCATTATAGCCGAAAAGGCCGATTGTGGCAAGTGAGAGCTTGAATTGTTTTTTCTTGCTCTTATAACGGGAATAGACGGTGTTATTTTGCACTTATAGTCATGTTGTTTTTTTGACTACTGCAATATAATGATACTCAAGAATCAAAGATTCTTTCGTTATCATGTCAGGTGAAATCAAATACCTGCTTTGCAGCAGTTGCTTGATTTCCTGCTGACATGATATAATATTTTTATGGAGGAGAATGTTATGAAGAAATGCAAAAATGTAGTTTTAGTATTGGCGGTAATGTTTTGTGCTCTTTTCGTATCGTCTACAGATGTTAAGGCGCAGGAAGAGTACACAAGGGAAAATTTGAAAGAGTACATTATATCGGAGATGGAAGGCTTTGCACGAATAATTGATGTAAGTAATTTCGGTGAGGCAAGAGAATTTGATTCATATGATGATGCATACCAATTTGTTTATGATTGCAATTTGTATGTTATATGGGCAAGTAGACGATTTACTTTTTCTTATGATTATTCAGAGGAAACTGATACATATTCGATAAAACGAATTATTCCTCTTTATGTCTGCGCTATGGAACATGCTTCTAAGGCTGAAGAAGCAGCAGATAAACTTCTTGAAGGAATAAAAGGTAATGACAGCCTTACAGACGTCGAGAAGGCACTTCTTATTCATGACAGGCTGATTGTTGCATGTGAATATGATGAAGCAAATTATAATATTGATTTAAAAGTTATTCCCAAGGTGGCGCATAACGGGTACGGAGCACTTGTTAACAAAATTGCTGTATGCGACGGATATGCTTCCGCATACAGATATCTGCTGGAAAAGGTAGGGATTGAGGCGGATTTTTGTTATTCTTTTGATCTTAACCATGTTTGGAATATAGTTTATATTGACGGCGAAGCATATCACGTAGATGTTACATGGGATGATCCGTTAAAGGATACAGAAGGTTTCGTGTCACATAAGAATTTTCTGGTTTCGAGCAAAATGTTATACAGAATGGGACATAATACTGATGATTATGATACAACTCCTGACAGCACAAAGTACGACAAGGCCTTTTGGCGTGATTCACAATCTGAATTCCAACTTTTAGACGGGAAAATTTATTATATTGATAATGATAAAGAAAAATTAATGGAGTGGGACGGAGACAAACACAACACGCTTTGTAAGGTAAAAGACCGTTGGGGCAAATTTCCGATGGCGAATTTTAATTATGCGTTGCTTTCGAACGATGGTAATAATCTGTTATTTTCACTTGCAGATGCCGTATATTCCTTTGACATTGAGACAAAAGAGAAAAAGCTTGTGTATCAGCCGGAGAAAGCTTCAGAGGATATTGACATATACGGTTTTACATACAAAGACGGTGAATTTATTTGCGAATTGAACAATGAAGCTTTTATTTACAACGAAGCAAGAGCACAACATCTTATATTGGTTTTAAGGATAATACTTGTTGTAATAATCATAGTTTTTGTTTTAATTATTGTATTAATTATAAAATTTATTAAGAAAAGAAAGCAGAAAAAAATGCTTAAAAAGCATACATTGGAAACAATTGAAATATCAGAAAAAAATAATTTAGGCCAACAAGAATAAAAGAAATGTTGCTTTTTTCCCGATTGTCGGTTAAAATATATTATCGATAATGTTTTTTACAGGAGGTAACGGATATGAAAGGGTATATTGATACTGAATACGGCGGAGTTACCATTGATGCTTCTGTTATTGCGAAATACGCAGGAATTGTTGCAATAGAGTGTTTCGGAATCGTTGGTATGGCTACTGTTAATGTAAAGGATGGTTTTTCGAAGCTTCTTAAGACAGACAGCCTTACACACGGAATCAATGTTGAGATTGACGGCAATAACGTACAGATTGACTTCCACGTTATTGTTGCTTACGGTGTAAGCATTTCAGCCGTTGCAGACAATTTGATACAGAATGTTAAGTATCAGATTGAGGAACTTACAGGAATGGTTGTTACTAAGATTAATATATTTGTAGAAGGAGTCCGAGTAATCGACTAATAGGAGGAACTTGTTGTGTCAGCAAATGTAAATACTATAGATGCCAAAATGTTTCAGAAGATGTTTTTGGCAGGTGCCAAGAATCTTGAAGCAAAAAAAGAGTGGATTAACGAGCTTAATGTTTTCCCTGTTCCGGACGGTGATACGGGAACTAACATGACACTTACCATTCTTTCGGCAGCAAAGGAAATAAGTGCTATTGAGAATCCTACAATGGAGGCCCTTGCCAAAGGAATCAAGTCAGGATCACTTAGAGGTGCAAGAGGAAACTCTGGTGTAATTCTTTCTCAGCTTTTCAGAGGATTTACCAAGGAGATAGCACAGTTTGATGAACTTAATACTCTTGATTTAGCCAATGCTATGCAGCGTGCAACAGAGACAGCTTATAAGGCAGTTATGAAGCCGAAGGAAGGAACAATCCTTACAGTAGCTAAGGGCGCAGCAGATAAGGCAAGAGAAATCGCACCTTATGTAGAAGATATGGCAGATTTTATGGCGCAGGTAATTGAGTATGCAGATGAAGTACTTGCTAAGACTCCGGATATGTTACCCGTTCTTAAGCAGGCAGGTGTAGTTGATTCCGGCGGACAGGGACTTATGCAGGTGCTTAAGGGTGCATATGATGCGTTCATGGGCAAGGAGATTGATTTAACAATCGAAGGAGCGAAGGCACCTTCAGCAGGCAGAGTAACAACGTCTGCTCCGTCTACAGAAGATTTTGATATTACATTTGGATATTGTACAGAGTTTATTATTATGCTCGAGAAAGAATATACGATGGATACTGAGCTTGAATTCAAGGCATACCTTGAATCTATCGGTGATTCAATCGTTGTTGTTTCTGATGACGAGATAGTTAAGGTTCATGTTCATACCAATGATCCTGGACTTGCTATCCAGAGAGCACTTACTTACGGTTCTCTTACCAACATGAAGATCGACAACATGAGAGAAGAGCATCAGGAGAAAGTTATCAAGGAAGCCGAAAAACAGGCTGCACTTGAGCAGGAAGCAGCCAAAGAAGCAGCTAAACCTGAGGAACCGCGAAAAGATGTAGGTTTTATCAGTGTTGCCGCAGGTGATGGCCTCGGAGAGATTTTTAAAGGTCTCGGCGTAGATTATATCATCGAAGGCGGTCAGACCATGAATCCCAGTACAGAGGATATGCTTGAAGCAATTTCTCATGTTAATGCTGATAATGTATTTATTTTGCCGAATAACTCCAATATTATTTTGGCAGCTCAGCAGGCGAAATATCTTGTCGAAGACAAGAATATATTCGTAGTTCCGTCTAAGACTGTTCCTCAGGGTATTACAGCAGTTATCAATATGAGTTATGATGCGACACCCGAAGAGAATCTCGATATAATGACTGAGGCTATGAAGGCTGTTAAGACAGGTCAGATAACATATGCCGTACGTAATACTATGATTGATGATGTTGAGATTAAGGAAAATGACATCATGGGACTTGGCGACAAAACAATTCTTGCCGTAGGACAGGACATTGCAGATACATCATTTGAGACTGTTTCTAAGATGGCAGATGAGAATTCAGAGCTTATCAGTATTTATTACGGTAGTGATGTATCCGAAGATGATGCACAGGCTCTTTGCGAAAGAATTGAGAAGGAATACCCTGATTGTGATGTAGAATTACAATACGGCGGGCAGCCAATTTATTATTATATTTTATCTGTTGAATAAAAAGGTATCCCGAAAGTAGTTTTTTTAACTGCCGTAGGGATATTTTTATACCAAAAACCGGAGGTGAAGATATGGGTGATATTCGAACACTTAAAGGTGTAGGCGAGAAAACCGAGAAACTGCTCAGAAAACTCGGCATCGATACAACTGAAGATTTAATCAAATATTATCCCCGTACATATGAGATTTTTTCACCCGTATGTGAGATTACAGGTCTTGCAGCAGGCGAGACGGCCGCAATATATGCCAAGGTTACCAGAAACCAGGGCACTAAGAAGGTGCGTAATTTAAATATTACAACAGCAGTCTTTACCGACAACTCCGGTTCGATAGAAATTACATGGTTTAATATGCCGTTTCTTCAAAAAATGCTTCGTCCCGGTTTTCTTACGGTACTCCGCGGACGTGTAGTCAGGAAAAACGGCAAA
Organism: Lachnospiraceae bacterium; assembly: GCA_045593945.1. GTDB lineage: Bacteria > Bacillota > Clostridia > Lachnospirales > Lachnospiraceae > SIG300. The sequence continues at coordinate 4,788 of JAZNXQ010000139.1, forward strand.
CTCACAATGGAACAGCCTGCAATGTATCAGTTTGATGAATACCGTAAGCTTGTTAATGTTATGCAACCGGTATATTCACTTACAGCAGGTCTTTCCAACAAGACAATAACCAAGCTTATAAAAGGACTTCTTGAAGAAAAAGTGCTTCTTGAAGACTATATCCCCGGAAAAATCAAAGAAAAATATGAACTGCCGGAGCTTATGAGTGCTGTTAAAAAAATACATTTTCCCAACAATTTCGAAGAATATAAAGAAGCAAGGAGAAGACTTGTTTTTGATGAGTTTTTCTCTTTTATTATCATGTTGTCACTTCGAAAAATGAATCTCGGAACTTTGCCAAACCCTTATGTAATTGATGAATGCAGAGAAGTTAAGGATTTGTGTAATAAGTTGCCGTATAAGCTTACCGGCGCACAGCAGAGAGTTCTTACAGAGATTCAGGCAGACCTTGGTGGCAACAGACTTATGAGCAGACTTGTTCAGGGTGATGTTGGTTCTGGTAAAACAATCCTGGCCGTGCTTGCATTAATGCAAGTGGCTCTTTCTGGTTATCAGGGTGCACTTATGGCACCGACGGAAGTACTTGCTAAGCAACATTTTGAATCAGTAACACAGATGTTTTCGAAGTATGGCATTAAGTTAAATATAGCACTTCTTACCGGTTCAATGACTGCCAAAGAAAAAAAAGAAACTTACGAAAAAATCAAAAAACATGAAGTTGACATAATTATTGGCACACATGCTTTAATACAGGACAAGGTTGAATATGACAGACTTGCCCTTGTTGTTACCGATGAACAGCATCGTTTCGGCGTCCGCCAGCGAGAGACCTTTATGAAAAAAGGCGAGACAGAAGACGGTAACGCCTGTGGTAATGCACATGTTCTCGTAATGAGCGCGACACCGATACCCAGAACTCTTGCCATAATCTTGTACGGTGACCTTGATATTTCTATTGTTGATGAGATGCCTGCGAACCGTCTTCCGATAAAAAACTGTGTTGTTGACACTTCATACAGACCTAACGCATACCGATTTATCGAAAATGAAGTACACAAAGGACATCAGGCCTACATTATCTGTCCGATGGTTGAAGAAAACGAAGAACTTGAAGCGGAAAGTGTAATTAATTATACTGCGTTACTTAAAAACGAACTTTCGGACGATATACAAATCGAATATCTTCATGGTAAAATGAAAGCTGCAGATAAAAATGCAATAATGGAACGATACGCAGCTAATGAAATCCATGTTCTTGTATCAACAACCGTTATCGAAGTCGGTATTAATGTGCCTAATTCCACAGTAATGCTTGTTGAGAACGCAGAAAGGTTCGGTCTTGCGCAGCTCCATCAGTTAAGAGGACGTGTCGGACGAGGAAGTGCCCAGTCTTATTGTATTTTTATCAATTCTTCGGATAAGGACGAAGCAAAAGACAGACTTGAGATTCTTGCAAAGTCAAATGACGGATTTTATATTGCACAGGAAGATTTGAAACTTCGTGGGCCGGGAGATTTGCTTGGAATCCGCCAAAGTGGTGATATGGTTTTCAAAATCGGAGACATTTATCAGGATGCAAGTGTACTTAAAGCAGCAAGTGACAGTGCCAAGCTTTTGCTTTCAGAAAACCCTAAGCTTTCCGGCAATGAATATGCGAGACTTTTTGCATATGTCGAAGGTCTGGAGAAGAAGCATTCAGAAACACTTAATCTATAAAAGAACGGAGTAAAATACTATGCGTTTATATAGTATTGCAAGCGGAAGCAGCGGCAATTGTATATATGTCGGCGATGGCGATACACATATTTTGATAGATGCGGGCGTCAGTTGTAAGAAGATTGAAGCAGCATTAAAGGAAAATGCGCTTTCGGCAGGTGATATACAAGGTATATTTGTGACACATGAACATTCTGATCACATCTGCGGACTCGGAGTACTTGCAAGGCGTTATCATATACCGATTTACGCGACATATGAGACAATTGAAAGAATTAAGAGATGTAAGACTCTCGGTGAAATGGACGACAGTCTGTTTAATCCTATTTTTGCAAATCTTAATATGCAAATAGGTGGTTTGATGATACATCCGTTTTCGATACCGCATGACGCAGTTAATCCTGTGGCATACAGAGTCACATCAAGAGATAACAAGTCGGTTGCGGTTGCTACGGACATAGGCTTTTTTAATGATTATATTGTAGAGAATCTTATGGGACTTGATGCGATTCTTATAGAGGCCAATCATGATGTTCACATGCTTCAGACAGGACCATATCCGTATGTTCTTAAGCAACGAATACTGGGTGACCATGGACATTTGTCCAATGAGAATTCAGGCAAGCTTCTTAACAGAATTCTTAACGATAAACTCAAATACATCTTGCTGGGGCATTTAAGCAAGGAGAATAATTACGAGGAGCTTGCATATGAAACGGTGCGCCTTGAGATAGCGATGGGAGACAATGAGTACAGAACAAGAGAAATTCCTATAAAAGTTGCAAGACGTGATTTCCCTACAGAGATGATAACAATATAAAACTAATTATTTTTGACAAATTATTGACAATGTTAAATCTAAAGCTTATATTAAATAAATACTAAACAGGAGGTTACTCTAATGAAGAAGACCATAATTACAGTAGTTGGAAAAGATACAGTAGGTATTATTGCAAGAGTGTGTACATATCTTGCAGAGAACAAGGTTAATGTTCTCGATATTTCACAGACAATCGTACAGGAATACTTTAACATGATGATGATTGCCGACATCGCAAATTCACCTAAGTCTTTTGCCGATATTTCAGAGGCACTTGAAGCAATCGGTGAAGAGATGGGACTTAAGATAAAAATGCAGAGCGAAGACATTTTCCAGAAAATGCATCGTATTTAATCGGGAAAGGATGAGCTTGTAATGATTAATATTTTTGAGGTAAACGAGACCAATAAGATGATTGAGCAGGAGCATTTGGACGTCCGTACCATAACACTCGGTATAAGCCTTCTTGACTGCGCATCATCTGATTTAGATACACTTAACAAGAATATTTATGAGAAAATCACAACAGTTGCCAAGGATCTTGTTAAAACAGGCCAGGAAATTGAGCGTGAGATGGGAATTCCGATTGTTAACAAGAGAATTTCCGTAACTCCTATCGGACTCGTAGGCGCATCAGCCTGCAAGACTCCCGATGATTTTGTTACTATTGCCAAGACACTTGATAAAGCGGCACATGAGGTTGGCGTTAACTTCATCGGTGGTTATTCAGCACTTGTGTCAAAAGGTATGACAACAGCAGAAGAGAATCTTATCCGTTCAATTCCGAAGGCACTTGCTCAGACAGAGCGCGTATGTAGCTCGGTAAATGTAGGTTCTACCAAGACCGGTATGAATATGGATGCAATCAAGCTTATGGGTGAGATTGTTGTTGCGGCCGCAGAAGAGACTAAGGAGAGAGATTCCCTCGGTTGCGCTAAGCTTGTAGTATTCTGTAATGCACCGGATGATAATCCTTTCATGGCAGGTGCTTTTCACGGCGTAACAGAGCCTGATGCGGTTATCAATGTAGGTGTCAGCGGCCCCGGTGTTGTAAAATATGCACTTGAGCAGATTCGCGGTGAAAACTTCGAAGTTCTTTGCGAGACAATAAAGAAGACGGCATTTAAGATTACGAGAGTCGGCCAGCTTGTTGCTCAGGAAGCAAGCAAGCGTCTCGGCATTCCTTTTGGTATCATAGATTTATCTCTTGCACCTACACCTGCAGTTGGTGACAGTGTTGCGGAGATTCTTGAAGAAATCGGTCTTGAGATGGTCGGTGCACCCGGAACAACGGCAGCACTTGCAATGCTTAATGATCAGGTTAAGAAGGGCGGCGTAATGGCTTCTTCATATGTAGGTGGCTTAAGCGGTGCATTTATTCCTGTAAGTGAGGATAACGGAATGATTGCGGCTGCAGCAGAAGGCGCTCTTACACTTGAGAAACTTGAGGCTATGACCTGCGTTTGCTCAGTAGGCCTTGATATGATTGCAATTCCCGGCGATACACCTGCAACAACAATTTCAGGTATTATTGCGGATGAAGCGGCAATCGGTATGATTAACCAGAAGACAACCGCAGTAAGAATTATCCCAGTTATCGGCAAGAAAGTTGGCGATACAGTTGAGTTTGGCGGTCTTCTCGGATATGCACCCGTTATGCCTGTTAATCAGAAGTCCTGCGCGGCATTTATTAACAGAGGCGGAAGAATTCCTGCACCTATTCACAGTTTTAAAAACTAAATTATAC
>JAZNXQ010000140.1:0-1960 GCA_045593945.1 Lachnospiraceae bacterium
AATGAAATGGGCGGATGATGAGTTTGCGGTGAGAATTGCCGGGGATAAAGAGACCTCCGATGGTTTTGATAATTACCAACAGGAAGAGATTCTTTCGGCGTTAAAGGAGGAGATGGATACCCTGACCGGTATAGCCTCGGAAGAAGTGTTCGCGGGTTACGGTGATTATAGTGATGCTGCAGTCGGATCGAAGACCCTAAACGGGTTGGTGGCACCGTATTTTACCGGTGAGAATTTGAATGAGATTCTTACGAGCGGTTATGCGAGGCCGGAGGTTATGATAACTTACATAAATCAGGAGATTGCTGGGATTGACGTTGAGAAAATCAAGGGACAGACCGGAATAAAGCAGTTTTTATTTGTGGATTATGACAGCAAAGAGCATTATGAAGCAATCGTACAGTCGGAGGAAGGACAGATAGGGGATCTGAACCGGAATCTGCCGTATATAAACGAATATCTGGAGGTGGAATACGAAGATACCACTTATGTAAATTGCCAAAAGAAAATTGTGGATGGCATTATGTTTGTGACGGAGTCTCCGTTGGAAACGATGACAGTAGAGAAGTTGTCCGGTTTTACCCACAGCTTTACTAAAAAGGATTCCAGGCTTGTTTTCGATGTGTATGCTCTTAAAACCGATGCCGACAAGGTACATGTATATGTGCCGGCAGAAGCGCTGTCGGAGCCGGGAAGGAAGACGCCGGAATTTGTAATTATGAAGGGGCTTGGAGAAGATTACGAGGTGAGCGAGCCGACTGATGATGGGAAGTATGTGGGGACCACAATTTACATGAGAAAATATGAAGGCGCGTGTGAGTTTTCTGTGTTGGTGAGGGAGGAGTAGAGATTTATTAAAGGAGCATTTGAGAAATGGGCAGTTATTCAAAAAAATGTAGGTTTGTTGACCACAAGGGTATCACTCGTACCGGTACTTTCAGTTGGAGTTCTAAGGAGCGAAAAAGTAAATATCGTCGTGATGACACGTTGACCATTTATTATAAACCGGATTTTAATGATGGCGATGAGGTTTGGTGTGGAGTTTTTTCATCCCCTAACCCGGCTTATTATTTTTGGCCTTGGGCCTTTCTGTTAATTACTCTTATCATTCACATACAGAAGCGAATTCAACGCAAAAAAGATATGGGTAATTCCGAGAATAGAGTGGCAAAATTTAATGACGAGGAATATGAAAACTGTTCAAAAAAGGAGAAAACAAATGAAGAAAAAGTATTTAGCAATCATGGCAGTAATGGCAATGGCAGTATTAAGTGTAGGCTGTAAAACAACAGCAAAAGAGAATCCGAAGGGAAATGATGAGAAAGTTGCTGTTTCGGAAGAGGTATCTAAGGGTGACGCAAAGGATGATAAAGAGTTACTTTCCCTTGACTTCGCCGAGGACGGAATGCATGTGGGAGACCGCGTGATTCCGTTGCCGGTTGACGGAGAAGAGCTGATTGCGCTGTGGGGAGAGCCGCGGGTAGTGGTACACGAAGACCCGGAGTATCCAGATCTGCCGAAGCGTACGAATTATGTGTGGGATGAGAAAGGTATTTTCTGTTATTTATATAAGAAGGGGGAGCTATATAGTGATGTGAATTGTATCGGTGTCGTGGTAAATAAGGATAATGATTATGTGCATTACCCGCAAAACTTGTTTGAAGGCACCATGACGATTGAAGGTGAGCCGTGGTATGAAGTATTGCCGGCAGGCGAGGATTTGGAATTATTTCGTGTGTATACCGTCGGGAAATATTCTTTGTGGAGTGAGTATACGGACATTTTTGATCCGGAGAAAACCGGAACGGCTGCGGATTATATAGGGATTGAGATGTCAATTACATCGGAATAGTTATATTTTTGTAATTGACGAGAGCGCAATATGTGCTATAATGAGTACCGTGGGTGGATTACATGACCCGCAAAATTGTGACATAAAGAGGAGAGAAGTGTTATGAGG
>JAZNXQ010000141.1:0-24794 GCA_045593945.1 Lachnospiraceae bacterium
CAATGTTTATATGGATAACGGATATGTGTATCTTACTGTTGAAACAGAAGATTCCATCGACGATTATCTGGATGACAACCATGTGTCGGTTAACAAACCTGAAGAGGAAGATACGCCCGATTATCTTGAGTTGCTTACGATGGATGTTAAAGAACTTAAGGATTTTTTATTGAAAATGTCAGAACAGAACAAAGAAGAGGAGACTGTTGAAGGCGAAGAAGGAATCGCTGCAGACAGTACGCAGGGAAGCGAAAAGGAGCAGATAAATGAAGATTAATCAGGGATATGTCTCTATTGATCAGATTGCCGGACAGTATCTTAATAATACTGTCAAGAACACCAATCAGGCGACGCCTGCTTCGAACGTGTCTTTTGAGGAGATTTTAAGACGACAGGCAGAGGCTAAAGAAGGTCTCAAGTTTTCAAAACATGCTGACAACCGTTTGGCAGAGCGTAATATAAGTCTTACGGGAGAACAGATGCAGAGGCTTACGGATGGGACCAATAAGGCACGACAGAAAGGAATACAGGAATCACTGGTTTTGGTAGATGAGTTGGCGTTTATAGTGAATATCAAAAACAATACTGTTGTAACGGCAATGAATCAAGGGGAGAATGATGCAATTTTTACTAATATTGACGGAGCTGTCATAATATAGCCGGACCGAATGGGGGCAGATGCTTCTGACTGACAGAGGGAGCAGATGACAGCAATAAAGGAGGTCATTTACTATGATGAGATCGTTGTACTCCGGTGTTTCCGGACTTAAAGTACATCAGACAAAAATGGACGTTATCGGTAATAATATTTCAAACGTTAATACCGTAGGTTTTAAGTCCAGTTCAGTAACTTTTACGGATATTTTTTATCAGACTTCACAGTCTTCAAGCGGACCTAATGCGGCAACAGGTGCCGGTGGTACAAATGCGAAGCAGATAGGTCTTGGTTCTTCACTTGGCGCGATTTCGACCAACATAACCACACAGGGTGGTTCACAGAGAACAGATAACCCGTTTGATCTTATGATTTCGGGCGAGAGTTTCTTCGTTGTAAGTGACGGAACATCTAATTATTTTACAAAAGCAGGTAATTTTACTGTTGATGCCAACGGTACGCTTGTAACATCTTCAGGTAACTCAGTTATGGGATGGAGAGCGGATGATGAAGGCAATATAATTCAGGACAGAGTTAAAGCATTGCAGATTATGTCCGAAACCAATATGACAACTTCACCGCAGGCGACTGCAGCGGCAACTGCATACGGTAATATCAACAGATCGGATGATGCATATGCAGTAGGTGGTAGCGGCAATATTCCATTGTCGGTATCATTCTACGACAATCTCGGTTACGAGTATAAAGCAAACTTTAATATCACGCAGGTTGATGCGTTGACGGGTGAGTATAACGTAAGACTTAAGACGGTTACCCTTGATTCCAATGTCATCTTTGATTACGATACGGCTACGGACGACGTTAAGACAGCAATCGGCGACGATGTTAATTTCACACTTTTGTTCAACATGGATAAAGGTGATTCTGTGGCAGAAGAGAATGTACAGCTTGCAGACGGAAGTACAACCGTTTCTACACTTGAGGGTATACAACCCGGTGGAATGATGAAGGCTGATAATATCGCAACTTTTGATTTCAACGGAATCATATCTTCAATGGGAACGATTGAAATTGACTTCTCAACAGTAACTAATTACGGAAGCTCAACAACCATCGATTCCAAGAGGGGTGACCTTGAGGATCTTAATGGCGGTAAAGGCGTTGGTAAGATGTCAAGTATCGCAATTCAGCAGGATGGTAAGGTAGTTGCTTCTTACAGTAACGGTGATATTAAGACAGTAGGACAGATTGTTGTTGCAAGCTTTGCTAATGCAGCGGGCCTTGAGAAGATCGGTGATAATCTTTATGCTGCAACACTTAACTCAGGCGAGTTTAACGGAATCGGTATGGACGTTACTGCAGACGGAGGTAAGTTCTCAACAGGTGTTCTCGAGATGTCCAATGTTGACCTCGCGACAGAGTTCACTGACATGATTGTTACGCAGAGAGGTTTCCAGGCAAATTCAAGAATTATTACTACATCAGACAGTATGCTTGAAGAGCTTATAAGCCTTAAGAGATAAGCATAGTTTTTAAGGGTGGTAACCCGTTTACCACCCTTTTTGCAATTATTGAAAGTTTTTTACCGGTTATGAAATTAGTGGAGGTTTTGGCAAAATGATACAGGTTACGAGACTTAATGATAAGAAAATGACGATAAATGCAGACCTTATTGAGATGGTTGAAGAGACTCCTGATACAGTTATTTCGCTTACAAACGGCAAAAAATTTGTTGTAAAAGAGAGCGAAGCACAGGTAAAAGAACTTGTGATAGCGCATAAAAAAGAAGTTTTTGCAGATTTGTGTCAGATAATTGCAAAATCTGTACAAATATGATAGAATAGTTATAATAGTATTATGGACTAAGAATATATTTTAACGAATTGCGAAGGATGGCGGTGAATATATGGATTTAGCTACGTTGATTGGTTTGATAGCGGGTGTATTCTTTATTGTTTTCGGTATTGCCACGGGTCCTGAAGGTTGGGGATCGTTCAAAGGTTTTTATGATTTACCATCTATTTTGATTACGTTTGGTGGTTCTTTTGCGGGTACTCTTACGTGTTATTCATTGAAAGAATATGTTAATGGTTTTAAGAGTTTTAAGCTTGCGATAAAGAACACCAATTTTGATATATCTAAGACGATTGAGGATATCATTCAGTTGTCAAATGTTGCGAGAAAAGAAGGTCTTCTCCAACTTGAAGAGGCTGCTAATTCACTTGACGATCCTTTCCTTAAAAAAGGAATTTTGCTTATTGTTGATGGTACGGATCCCGATCTTGTAAGAGGCATAATGGAGACAGAGCTTATGTGTGTCGAGGACAGACACGGTAGAGTAATTAGTTTCTGGGAGACACTTGCATCTTTCGGTCCTGCCTGGGGTATGATTGGTACGCTTATCGGACTTATCAACATGCTTGGTAAGCTTGAAGATGTTAGTACCGTAGGTCCCAGTATGGCAACGGCTCTTCTTACTACTCTTTACGGTTCGGTACTTGCTAACTGGGTAGCAACGCCTATTGCCAATAAACTTAAGGGTAACAATGCGGTAGAGACCAAGATGAAGGAAGTTATGATTGAAGGTCTTTTGTCTATACAGGCAGGAGAGAATCCACGTGTTATTGAAGAGAAGCTGAAATCGTTCTTAGCACCGAGTCAGAGAAATGACGTGCAGGAAGGTGGAGGTGCTGCAGATGGCGAGGAATAGAAAAGAGCCTGAAGGACCTCCCGGACTTGCGCCGTGGATGGCAACCTTCAGTGATTTAATGAATCTGCTTTTCTGCTTTTTCGTATTACTGTTTTCCATGTCGAGTGTAGATGCTGAGAAGTTCCAGCAGCTGGCTAATTCATTTAATGCCACGGTAAGCGTTCTTCCGCATGGTTCGGCGGCTGTGGGTGACGGAATCCTTGTTTCCAATGGTGTAAGTCAGCTCAATGAGATGAGCGAGTACTTTAGCCAGATGGGTGAAAGCGAAGGCGAAGAAGAGGATAAGACGCTCCAGGAACTTGAAGAGAAGCTTGAAGAAGAGAAACTTGGTAAGGCAGAAGAATTCGCAGAAGAGATAGAAGAGGCATTCGAAGAGAATAACATGGACTCGGATGTGGAGGTTAACTTCACATCACAGTATGTTGAGTTGGTACTTAACGGTTCGCTTTTGTTTGAGTCGGGTACTGATAAGATTAAACAGGAATCCAAGATACTTTTGGGCAAGGTTGGAGATATTCTTTTGAAATACGATGATTGCCTTATTGAGATAATCGGACATACGGACAATGTGCCGGTTCCGAAATATCTTGCCTATGAGAGTAATCTTGAACTGTCATGTGCGAGAGCTATAGCAGTTGCAGAATACCTTAACGAACAAAACGGTATTGCAATGACGGCGATGAAACCTTCGGGACGCGGTGAATACGAACCGGTTGCCTCTAACGAGACGGCGGAAGGAAGAGCACAAAACAGACGTGTAGAGATTAAAATACATTTTGATTTAGATTAAGAGGAGCAATGATAACATGAGAAAAAGTATAATTAATATTATAATACTCGCGGTTTGTATTATAAACGTGGTGCTTTGCGGAATACTTGTGTTCGCGATTGTTCCGGCAATGACATCTACTAACAGATTGGTAACAAGCATTTGTGAATTGATAGACTTGGAACTTGAAGGCAAGGAACTTGACGATAACGGCGGAGAGATTCCGATTGATAAGATTGTTGTACATGACATTGCAGACGAGATGACAATCACCCTCAAGAAGGGTTCTGACGACAAGACGCACTATGCAATTGTTAAGGTATCGATAAGTATGAACAGTACGCATGAGGATTATGCAACATACAGTGCGGTGCTTCCTACTCAGGAGAGTTTGATTAAGGGTAAGGTTGTCGATATTGTGAGCAAGTATACACTTGAACAGGCCAGCGCTTATACAGATGTTGTAGAAAAAGACATTTTAGAAGCACTCAGGGCGATGTACAAGTCAGAATTTATCATAGATGTTAACTTTAGAGGACTTACATTCTCATAGGAGCGTATCATACAGTGCTATAGGAAAGCAGAGGTGAGGTTTTGTGGGAGATACGTTGTCTCAAAATGAGATAGACATGCTACTTAAAGCATTGAGTTCCGGAGAATACGATGCGGATGCAATGGAGACGGAAGAGAAGAAGATTCTTGATTACGATTTCCACAGGCCGACTAAGTTCTCAAAGGAACATTTAAGAACACTGGAAATTATTTTTGAGCATTACGGACGACTTATGGCGAGCAGCCTTCCGCTGTATCTGCGTAAGAATGTACAGGCAGAGGTAATGAACTCGGAAGCAATTATTTACTCAGAGTTTTCCAATGCGTTATCCAATCCTGTTTTGCTCGGAATAGTCAATATAGCCCCGCTTAAAGGCAATATCATTATCGAGTGGGCAGATAACCTCGGTTATACAATGGTAGACAGAATGCTCGGCGGTAATGGTATTCCGCTTGAGAAGAACAGAGATTTTACCGAGATAGAGATGGCGATAATCGACAGGGTATTCAGGGCGATGGTTGGACTTCTTAAAGAACCTTGGCGCAATGTTGCGGATATTGAACCGAGACTCGAGAAGATAGAGACGGATTCACAGTTTGCACAGATAATCGCGCCGGGAGAGATGATAGCCATTATTACCATGAATTTAAAGATTGGTGATGTGGAAGGTCTCGTTAATATATGTTTACCGTTTGTGTGTTTGGAACCGATTATGGACAAGCTTAACACCAAGTACTGGTATTCAACGGCACAGGAGCACAGCGAGTCATATGAAGCAGCAGTGGAGACGTTGATTTCCAAGGCGGAGATACCGGTTATGGCACTTTTGGGCAGAAGCAGTATTTCAGTAAATGACTTTGTGATGATGCAAAAAGGTGATATAATTAAGCTTGATACAAAGATAAATGATGAATTAGATGTTTATACAGGTAATATTAAGAAGTTTAAAGCGCTCCCCGGTTCTTCTGGCGAGAATTATGCGGTTCGAGTGACATCAATAATAAGGGAGGAGTAGAGACATGGATGGAATGCTATCACAGGAAGAAATAAATGCCTTACTTGCGGGCGGAGCTTTCGACACCATGGGCACGGCAGATAATGATACTCCGGATGAAATACTTTCTGATAACGAAAAAGATGCCATTGGTGAAATCTGTAACATAAGTATGGGAACGGCAGCTACTACGTTGTATTCGCTTGTAGGACAACGAGTTGACATAACAACACCGCATGTTGAATGCGGAACGTGGGATGAGTTGCTTGTCGGTTTTGAAAACAGACCGTGTGTTACGTTACAGATCGGATATAAGGAAGGACTGGACGGTAATAACCTGATGGTTCTCAGAGAACAGGATGTTAAAGTAATAACGGATTTGATGATGGGTGGCGATGGCACCAATACTGATGGAGAGATTACGGAATTGCATCTTAGTGCAATCGGCGAGGCCATGAATCAGATGATGGGTAGTTCGTCAACGTCATTATCTTCAATGATTAACCGAAAGATTGATATTCTGCCGCCGATAGCGCAGATTATTGAGATTAACGATCATTTGCAGTTTGAAGAATATGCACCTTTCCTGAAAGGAAAATTCGTTAAAGTTTCATTTAAGATGACTATAGGTGATTTGGTCGACAGTGAAATGATGCAATTGTTCCCGACGGAATTTGCTAAGAATTTGTATCAGATGTTCACCGGAAATGTTGATGAGGCTCCTGAAGAGGACTTGTCACTCGGAATGAACACTATGATAAATGAACCGGAGCCTATTATGACGGAGCCGGAGCCGGAACCGGTTGTACAACAACCGTATGAACAACCGGCATATCAGCAACCATATGGGCAGCCGCCGATGCAGGGTGAACAGCCACCGCAGTACGGAATGCCGCCATACGGAATGCCACAGTACGGAATGCCGCCATACGGAATGCCTCAATATGGAACAGCACCGTACGGAATGTATGCACCGATGCCGGAACAACAGGTTAATGTGCAGGCAGCACAGTTTCAGACCTTTAATCCGGATATTGTTGCAAGTAACCAGAGAGAGAATATCGGTTTGATTATGGATGTTCCGCTTGAGGTTACGGTAGAACTCGGAAGAACCAATAAGTCGATAAAGGACATTTTGGAGTTTGCTCCGGGAACAATCATAGAACTTAATAAGATAGCCGGTGAGACGGTAGACGTTCTTGTAAACGGCAAGTACGTTGCCAAAGGCGAAGTAGTAGTAATTGAAGAGAGTTTTGCAATCCGTGTAACGGAAATAATAAAATAAACGAGATAGGAGAACAGTATTATGGCAAAAAACATTTTGATTTGTGATGACGCAGCTTTTATGAGAATGATGATTAAGGACATTCTTACAAAGAATGGTTACAATGTAGCAGGAGAAGCTGAGAACGGCGCAAAGGCTGTAGAAAAGTACAAAGAAGTAAAACCGGATTTGGTAATGATGGATATTACAATGCCAGAAATGGACGGTATCCAGGCATTAAAGGCAATCAAGGCTGCAGATCCCGGCGCAACAGTTATTATGTGTTCTGCTATGGGTCAGCAGGCAATGGTTATTGAATCAATTCAGTCAGGAGCAAAGGACTTTATCGTAAAACCTTTTGATAAAGACAGAGTACTTGAAGCCGTTAAAAAAGCAATAGGTTAATTTTATGATTGCGTTAACTAAAAGCGACGCATTGGAGAACTTCTTAGAGTTTCTCTATGTCATGATTATATTTATTGCAGTATTGGCAATCGCTTATTTTGTTACACGATGGATTGGAAAATTGCAAAAAAACCAGTACGGTGCAGGAAGCAATCTGGAACTTCTTGAAGCATGCAGGCTTTCTACCAACAAGTATATGCAGATTGTACGCGCCGGCAAGAAATATTTTGTGCTTGCTGTTTGCAAGGATACGGTTACCGTAATATGTGAACTGAGCGAGGACGAGATTGAAGCGAGCCGTAAGAACGGCAATGAAAAGGCATTTGCATCATTTCATGATATTCTTGAAAAGATGCGAGGGACAGGTAACAAAGATGATGTAGACGGCAATGGTAATTAGAACGGAACAGTGATAGTGAGATGAGAATATGAAAAATAACAGAAGACATTTTTATAAGTTATTAGGGATGCTGTGTATTGCGTTCCTGATTCTTGTATCACAATATACGAAGCCGGTGCTTGCAAGTTCAACTGAGGTCGGACTTGAGAATGCCAGTGGTAATGCCGGATATAATATTACGATTAATACTACGGACAGTGAAGGGCTTTCAAGCAGTTTGCAGATAATTATCGTACTTACGATAATTGCACTTGCTCCGTCGATTCTTATAATGATGACATCCTTTACAAGGATTATAATTGTGCTTCATTTTACAAGATCGGCACTCGGAACACAGACAGCACCGCCCAATCAGGTTTTAATCGGAATTGCATTGTTTTTAACCATATACATAATGGCACCTGTTTTTTCGGCAGTAAATACTAACGCGATTCAGCCGTTGTCGGCGGGAACGATAACACAGGAGCAGGCATTTGAATACGGTGTTGAACCTATTAAAGAATTTATGCTTGCCAATACCGATAAAAAGGATCTTAATACAATGCTTGAAATAGGAGGACTTGAAGACCTCGAAGATCCTATGGAATATTCTTTATCGGTGGTTATCCCGGCATTTATTTTAAGTGAATTAAGATCGGCATTTATTATGGGCTTTTTGATTTACATACCATTTATTGTAATTGATATGGTAGTAGCATCAGTTCTCATGTCTATGGGTATGATGATGTTGCCGCCCACAACAATTTCAATGCCGTTTAAGATTCTTTTGTTTGTTCTTGCAGACGGTTGGAGTCTTGTAATAGTTAATATGCTTAAGACAATTAATGTCTGACAGTAAAGGAGTGAGATTATGACAGCGGAAACCGTTATGGATATTGCGCAGGAAGCCCTGTGGACCATTATTCTTATATCTGCTCCGGTTCTGCTTGTTACTTTGGTTGTCGGTCTGGTTGTCAGCATATTTCAGACTGTAACATCCATTCAGGAACAGACACTGACCTTTGTTCCTAAGATACTTGCAGTATTTGTTACACTTATGCTTGTAGGCGGATGGATGCTTAATCAGATTACTTCATTTATGGAAGTACTTTGGTCGAGTTTTGGAGAATTTGTACCATGACAGAGATTGTTAATACGTTCGATATCGGCAAACTGGAGCAGTTTTTGCTGATAATGACAAGAATAACATCTTTTATATTTATTTCACCCGTGTTCGGGATGAGTAATGTTCCAGCCAGAGTTAAAGTTGGTCTTGGAGTAATGGTATCGATTTTGTTATATGGTGTACTTGAGTATCAGATACCGGAGTATACATCGCTTATCGATTATGCGGGACTTGTGGTATTGGAATGTGTAGTAGGACTTATTCTCGGATTTGGAGCTTATATTTGCACCACAATTATTTTGTTTGCCGGATCAGTTGTTGACATGGAGATAGGTCTTTCAATGGCAACGCAGTTTGATCCCATGACCAAGACGCAGGCGAGTGTGCTCGGAAGCATGTATCAATACATGATACTGATACTGATGATACTTTCGGATATGCATCTGTATCTTTTAAAAACCATGGCAGATTCATATAAGTTGATACCGATAGGCAAGCTTATGTTTGGGAGTTCAATGTATGGTACTGTAGTTGGTTTCCTGGCACAGTATATAATACTTGGTTTCAGAATAGCGCTTCCCATTTTTGCAGCGATGCTGCTTATGAACATAATAATGGGAGTACTTGCTAAAGCTGCACCGCAGATGAGTATGTTTGCGGTAGGTATCCAGATAAAACTGCTTATAGGTTTGGCGGTTATATATATAACGGCTACCTTGTTGCCTGATATGGCAGATATGATTTTTGAACAAATACGGCTCATGCTCGCGGAGCTGCTAAGAGGAATGATGTAGCATGGACGAAGTTAAATTATTGCTCAGGTATAACCTGCAGATGTTTGCAGACGGCCCCGGCGGTGAGAAGACAGAACCTGCTACAGCGAAGAAGCAGAGTGACACCCGTAAAGAAGGCCAGGTTGCCAAAAGCAGGGATCTTAATAATGCAATCTCGTTGTTGGCATTTTTTGTTGCAATCAAGGTTTTTATAGCATATGTCGGCGGTGGTTTTATAGAATGCTTTACGATGGTCTATACCAAGATAGCAGACTTTGGTGATAAGAATAATTTTGATTTTAATATCAATATGGTGCAATATACGATGAAGGAGATTCTTATAAAGATGCTTCTCATCATGCTGCCGATGCTTGCAGTGGGAGTACTTGTTGCATTTGTGTGTGATATTGTGCAGGTTAAATGGCAGGTCACAACCAAGCCTTTACAACCTAAATTCAGTAAAATGAATCCGGTAAGTGGTTTTAAACGTATTTTTTCGGCACAGGCACTTGTAAGTCTCGTTAAATCCGTGGCGATTGTTGGAGCTCTTATCTGGATTGTATATTCGGAGATGAAGGATGAAGTAGGAGTATTATTTAATTTATATAATTACTCTCTTCAACAGGTTCTTATGTATATCGGTGATTTTGTAATAAGTACCGGTATAAAGATCAGTGTAGTAATGTTAATCATCGGTTTTGGTGATTATATTTATCAGAGATTTAAATTTAATAAAGACATAATGATGACCAAGCAGGAAGTTAAAGATGAATACAAGAATTCCGAAGGTGATCCTCAGATAAAGGGTCAGATTAAGAGGCGAATGATGCAGGCTTCACAGAGGCGAATGATGCAGAGTGTGCCTAAAGCGGATGTTGTAATCACTAACCCGACGCATTTTGCGGTTGCAATACAGTACGACCCGCAGACGGCAAAAGCACCGGTTGTTCTTGCAAAGGGTGAAGATTATCTCGCAGCCAAGATTAAAGAAGTGGCAAAAGAAAACAATATTTCGATTGTAGAGAATAAGCCGCTTGCGAGAATGCTTTATTATAATGTTGATATAGGAATGGAAATACCTCCAGAGCTTTATCAGGCGGTTGCAGAGGTCTTGGCATTCGTTTATAAGATGAAAAATAAGCAGGTTTATCATGCCGGATAATGTTAAGGTATAAGTCGGTAGGAGGTGTGGACAAGTGAAAAAAGCTAATATAGGAATCGGTTTGTATGTATTAGCAGCAATTGTTTTTCTTATTGTTCCGCTACCCAGTTTTCTGCTTGATATATTGATGGCAATGAACATAAGCATTGCCCTTATAGTTTTATTTAATTCGTTGTTTGCTAAAGAAGCATTGGATATGTCGACGTTTCCCACAATGCTTTTGTTCACAACAATATTCCGTATAGGTCTTAATGTTTCCTCAACAAGACTTATTCTTACGGACGGGAATCCCGGTCAGGTCGTTAAGGCCTTTGGTGAATTTGTCGGCGGCGGTGATTTAATTATTGGTATGATTATTTTCGTCATACTTATAATAGTACAGTTTGCGGTTATCAATAAAGGTTCCGAGCGAGTTGCAGAGGTAACAGCCAGATTTACACTTGATGCAATGCCCGGTAAACAGATGGCTATTGATGCGGATTTGAATACAGGTGCAATCAATGACGAAGAAGCAAAGATTCGTCGTGAGAAAATCCAGCAGGAAGCCACATTTTTCGGAGCCATGGATGGTGCCGTGAAGTATGTTAAAGGAGATGCTACGGCAGGCCTTCTCATTACGGCAATTAACCTTATCGGTGGTATTGCAATGGGTGTGTTAAGACAGGGAGATAGCTTTGGCGACGCACTTAATACATACTCAATACTAACAATCGGTGATGGACTTGTAAGCCAGATACCTTCACTTCTTATTTCATTGGCTACTGGTATTATAGTAACAAAAGCTTCAAAGGAAGCCGATATCGGAACGATTGTTTTTGGACAGTTGTTTGGCATGGACAGGGTTATGTTCATGTCGGGCGGTGCAATGATGTTCCTCGGAATATTTACGGCACTTCCTACATTTCCGTTCCTTATGTTCGGTATAGTCTTTCTTGTTATAGGATTTACCGTCAGGAAAAAACAGGGCGTCGAGAATATCGAGGAAGAAGCAAGTGCGAATGAGCTTGAGGCTGAAGAGATAAGAAAGCCTGAGAATGTCAAATCGCTTTTGCAGGTTGACCCTATTTTACTTGAATTCGGTTATGGAATTATTCCTCTCGCTGATGTAAGCCAGGGCGGTGATATGCTAGACCGAGTTATCATGATCAGAAGACAGATAGCAATGGAATTAGGTGTTATTGTTCCAATGATTCGACTCAGGGACAATATTCAGCTTAATCCCAATCAATATATAATTAAGATTAAAGGTATCCAGGTGAGTGAAGGAGAGATTCTTTTTAACCACTATATGGCAATGAATCCCGGATTTGTTGAGGAAGAGATAACAGGTATTCCGACTTTCGAGCCATCCTTCCATTTGCCGGCAGTATGGATAACCGAGAATCAGAGAGAGAGAGCGGAGTCCGTAGGTTATACGGTAGTAGATCCGCCGTCAATTATTGCTACACACTTAACACAGATAGTTAAGACACATCTTGCAGAACTTCTTACAAGGCAGGATGTTCAGACTCTTATCGAGAATATAAAAGAGCATCATCCTGCACTTGTGGATGAACTTACACCCAAGCTTCTTAATCTCGGTGAGATTCAGAAGGTTCTTCAGAATCTTTTGTCAGAGGGTATTTCGGTACGAGATCTTGTAACCATTTTTGAAACACTTGCTGATCATGCGGCAGTTACAAGAGATACGGATATTCTTACAGAGTACGTAAGACAGAGCTTAAGAAGAGCAATATCCGGCACATATTTTAACGCTAATGAAACAACAAGCGTGATAACGCTTGATCCTAAGATAGAGCAGGAGATAATGAATTCGGTCAAGCAGACGGAACAGGGTGCATATCTTGCACTTGCTCCCGAGAAGACCAAGGGAATTATCAAGTCGCTTGAAGAAGAAGTCGGTAAGCTTGAAAGTATGGGTAAGCCTGCCATAGTGGTAACTTCTCCGATAGTGAGAGCATATTTTAAACGACTTACACAGGATTATTTTAAAGATTTGATAGTAGTTTCATATAACGAAATTGAATCAAATGTTGAATTACAATCAGTCGGGATGGTGACGACAGAATGATAATTAAGAAATTTCAAGGTGCAACAGAAACAGAAGCTATCCTTGCTGCCAAAGAAGAGATGGGCAGTGAGGCTGTTGTCATGAACATAAAGACAATAAAGCCCAAGGGTATTTTCAGTTTTTTCAGGAAAAGCATTGTTGAGATAACTGCTGCGCTTGAAGAAAAAGATGCCAAACCGGCGGTAAAACAGTCCACGACAGCACATAGGTTTGCGGGCAACAGACAGGCGGGGAATATCGGAACATCTATTAATCTTGTCAGTGATGAAAAGACGGATGTGTATATAGAGACAGATAAGTCGGAAAACGCTGCAATCGAAGAGAAACTTCAGAAGTTACAGTCAATGCTTGAAAAACAGATTGTTAAGGATAATGTATCCGGTGATTCAGACAGAAAAGGAGCTTTAAAAGAGTCGGATGCGAATGCGGATTTACCGCAGGATAATGCCAAGGCCAAGAATTTGTCGTGCCTTAAGCTGGTATATAATAAATTAATTGATAATGAAGTTGCAGAAGTTTTTGCTAATCAGATTATCAGTGAAGTTGAAAATTCCCTCGTAAAAGAAGCACCGCTTGATAACGTGCTCGCAGCAGTATATCAGAAGATAGTTTTAAAGCTCGGAGAACCTGTTGCAATAGAGGCAGAGCCTGATAAGAAGAAAATAATTTTCCTTGTTGGTCCTACGGGTGTAGGTAAGACAACAACAATTGCAAAACTTGCGTCAAGCCTTAAGCTTAATAAAAAGGCCAAAGTTGCACTCATGACTTCAGACACGTATCGTATAGCAGCAGTTGAGCAGCTTCGTACATATGCCAACATCCTTGATGTTCCGCTTTCTGTTGTATATACGGAATCTGAGGTTGAAGAGACGCTTGAGAAGCTTTCTGACTACGATATTATACTTGTAGATACTGCAGGACGCTCTCACAAAGATACAGAGCAGTGCGAAGAGATTTTCAGAATGGTTGAGGCAGCTGATCCCGAGAAGACAGGTTTTGAGAGAGATGTTTATCTGGTGGTAAGTGCTACAACGAAATATCGTGATTTGGTTAAGATTACAAAGGCTTATGAAGCACTTGGTGATTATAAGATTATTTTTACCAAACTTGATGAGACTTTTGGATATGGTAATATAATAAATATTGCAATGCTTACCGGTAAGTCCATGTCATATACAACATTCGGACAGAACGTGCCGGATGATATTGATGTTATCGATGTTCAGGAGATTGCAAAGCAGTTGTTAGGAGGCGGGGAATAATATGGATCAGGCCGAAAAACTGCGTAATATAATAAAAGAACACAAAGCATCAAAGACTTCGGAAACAGGCGGAGCAAGAGTTATTACAATAACAAGCGGCAAGGGCGGTGTCGGAAAATCAAGTACGGCAGTCAATCTTGCGATACAGTTTAGAAAATTGGGATATCGCGTTATGATTTTTGATGCGGACTTTGGTTTGGCCAATATAGAGGTAATGTTTGGTGCAATTCCCAAGTTCAATCTTTCTGACGTAATTTACAGAGGGAAAAATCTAGAGGACATTATAGTCGAAGGACCTATGGGCGTTAATTTTATATCTGGCGGTTCGGGAGTATTTGAAATGACTAATATGTCGACGGATAATCTCAGATATTTGACGGCAAAGCTGAGTCAGTTGGAAGCTATGGCAGATATTATCATAGTTGATACGGGAGCCGGTATTTCCGAAAGCGTACTGCAGTTTATAACTGCATGTAATGAGGTAATTCTGATAACAACGCCGGAACCGACTTCAATAACAGACTCATATGCTCTTTTGAAAGCATTAAGTCGTCATCCTGACTATGATAAAGATAATACCGAGATAAAGGTTGTTACTAACAGGGTGTCAGGCGATGATGAAGGCAAATCACTCTTTGCTAAGTTGAGCATAGTTGTTAATAAGTTTTTACGGATTGAGTTGAAGCATTTGGGAATAATACCCCAGGATACTCATATACTTAAGTCTGTTATGCAACAGCAACCCGTATCACTTGCATACGAGAATTCGGGTGCTTCAAAAGCATATGAGGTAATAGCAAAGCGTTTGACACAGAATGACAGTGATAAAGTGTCAGAAAAACGAGGAATTTCGTTTATGTTTGCCAAAATGTTTAAGTCAAAAACCTGAATATTTGGAGGTTAACAGAATATGTTGAACGAAATTGTGCTTCCCGGCGATAAATTTGACCTGGAAATGATAAATTTCGAGAAAAATTCAAAAAAAATTACATATTCCAGCAAAATATATGATATAATAGAAGAAGATAAAATTAAAGCGGCTATGCCCATGAAAAAAGGTGCAATTATGCCTCTTGCAGTTAATACCAAGTATGATTTGTTTATATACACATCAAGTGGTTTGTTTAAGTGCAGTGCAACACTTACGGAGCGTTACAGAGAGGACAATCTTTATGTAATGATTTTGGAAGTGTATACAGGTCTTCAGAAGTATCAGAGAAGAGAACATTATAGGCTTAGTTGCAATCTTGACCTTAAATACAGGGTTTTGACTGAGAAAGAAGCAGAGCTTATGCTTAAGCTCAAGAAACCGGAAGAGTTTGAGAATTCCCAGCAGAATCTCGGATATATAAAAGGTATAACGCTTGACATAAGCGGTGGCGGAATGCGTTTTGTCTCGGTTTATGAATGTGCCCCGGATGAATATATACTTGCTGATTTTTCTGTTCCGATTGCAGGTAAGATTGTTACGTACAGTATTCTTTCAAGGGTTATCTCAACAAGAGAGGTTCCGAATAAAAAGCATACATATGAACATCGTGTTAAATTTGAAGATATTTCTTCCAAGGAGAGAGAACTTCTTATAAAGTTTATTTTTGAGGAAGAAAGACGTTATAGGAAAAACGAAAAGGGTTGATAAAGTGAAGGTCAAAGTATTAATTGTTGATGATTCGACATTGATGAGAAGAATCCTTACGGATGTTGTTAATGCAAATCCACAGTTTACGGTTGACCGTACTGCGGTAAATGGAAAAGAAGCTCTCCAGATTCTTTTGGAGAATCCTACATATTACGATATTGTTTTACTCGACATTTATATGCCGTTCATGACAGGACTTGAACTTTTGAAGGAGTTGCAACAGCATCCCGAAGTTAAGGCAAAGATTATTATTTGCAGTACCAAGGCTGATGAGAGTGCTGAAGAGACATTTACGGCATTGGAATACGGGGCGTTTGATTTTATTAAGAAGCCGGACAATCTTATCGGCGCAAGAAATCATACATTCCACAATGAGCTTATTAATCTTTTGTGTGCGGCAGTTGAGAATAAGAACAAAGAGATTACAAAGAAGATTGTTCAACAGCAGAAGCCGGTAAGACGACCGGAAATTAAGCCGACACCGGTAGTACCTGCTACAGAGATACAGGCACCTAAGGGCTCCGGCAATAAGATTATTGCACTTGCATGTTCTACAGGTGGTCCCAAGACATTACAGTCAATTATTCCGTTGCTTCCTAAAGAACTTGACGCAGGAATGGTTTTGGTACAGCATATGCCTAAAGGTTTTACCAGAACTCTTTCGGCAAGACTTGATGCCATGAGCAAGGTCAGTGTCAAGGAAGCGCAGGATGGAGATATAGTAGAAAAAGGTTGTGTATACATAGCACCGGGTGGTTTTCAGATGAAATTGCAGCAGATTCCCGGTGATAAGTATAAAATAATGATTACCGATGAGCCGCCGAGAGATTCACTCAAACCTTGTGCGAATATTATGTATGAGTCTCTCATCAAGACCAAAGTTGATGAGATTGTATGTGTTGTTCTTACGGGAATGGGTGCAGACGGAACGGAAGGAATCGGAGCATTAAAGAAAAGTAATAAAATATATGTAATTGCCCAGGATGAGGAGACGAGCGTTGTTTACGGAATGCCTAAGGCAGTCGCTAAGGCAGGACTTACCGATGAGATCGTGCCCGTACAGGAAATTGCAAATACTATTATAAAGAAAGTAGGTGTACAGTAATGGATGTTAGTCAATATTTAGAGATTTTTATTGAGGAGACAAAAGAACATTTACAAACTTTGAATGAACAGTTGCTGGTATTGGAAAAAGAGCCCGATAATAGTGAGACTATTAACGAGATATTCCGTGCTGCACATTCTTTAAAGGGAATGGCAGGTACGATGGGATATAAGAGGATGCAACGACTTACACATGACATGGAAAATGTATTTTCAGAAGTACGTTCCAATAAGATCAATGTAAGTGCAGAACTTATTGATATTGTATTCCAGTGTCTTGATGCGCTTGAGGAATACTTGGATAACATTGTAAATAACAGTGACGAAGGAACCAATGACAACGAACCTATCATTCAGAGACTTAATGCTGTTTTAAACGGAGAAAGCGCTGCAGCTCCGGCACCTGCAAAAGAAGCAACAACAGTTCCTGCAACTGCTGCAAAGCCGGTTGAGGAAGGTCCTGCGGGAGATGATGAGAAGTTCCGTAATTACAAGCTTGCCGATTTCGAGAGCAAGGCAGCAAGAGAAGCTGTTAAAAAAGGTATGCATTTATACGGAATTACGGTTTATATTGAAGAGAGTTGTATCCTTAAGTCAGCAAGAGCATTTCTTATTTTTAAGAATCTTGAGCCGCTTGGAGATATTATCCGTTCAATTCCTTCCGTGCAGGATATTGAAGATGAGAGATTTGAATTTGACTTTACCATGTATATGATTTCCGGTAAGAGTCTTGAGACTATTAAAGCGACAATCATGAATGTTTCAGAGATTAAGAGTGTTGCGATTAAGGAAATCAATGTAGATGATTATGCTACTGATTCACCGGAGAATACCTCGGCAGTGGCAACCGTTGATTCAACAGAAGTCGGAAATGCTTCAAAAGCTTCACAGGCACCTGCAAAGAAGACAGATTCCGGTGCAGGTAAGCCTGCAACAAGTGGCGGTAGCAAGCCGGTTGTTAACCGTTCTGTACGTGTTGATATCGAAAAACTTGATGTTTTGATGAACCTTGTAAGTGAGCTTATTATTGCGAAGAACGGTATTGTTTCTGCAAGTGATGCAGAGACAGGTTCTACAACGCAGGCGGTGCGCGAGCAGGTTGAGTATCTTGAGAATATTACAACTAACCTTCACGAATCAGTAATGAAGGTTCGAATGGTTCCGATTGAGAGTGTTGTTAACAGATTCCCGAGAATGATTAGGGATTTGAGCAAGAAGCTTGATAAGAAGATGGAACTTTACATGAGCGGTGAAGATACAGAGCTTGACAGAACTGTTATTGATGAAATCGGTGATCCGCTTATGCATATTCTTCGTAACTCTGCAGACCATGGTCTTGAGAGCGCAGAAGTAAGAGCAGAGAGAGGAAAACCTGAAGTTGGTTCTATCTTCCTTGATGCATATCAGGATGGTAATAACGTTGTTATCGAAGTTCGTGATGACGGTAACGGAATTGATGTTGAGAGAGTTAAAGCAAAGGCTATTGAGAAAGGTGTTATTACGCAGGAACAGGCAGACCTTATGGATGACAAGGAAGCTGTAGCATTGTTGTTCAGACCGAGCTTCTCTACAGCAGAGAAGATTTCGGATGTTTCAGGACGTGGTGTAGGTCTTGATGTTGTTAAGACAAAGATTGAAGGTCTTGGCGGTAATATCGAAGTAAGAACAGAACTTGGTGTAGGTTCAACATTTATCATAAGACTTCCGCTTACTCTTGCCATTATACAGTCACTTATGGTTGTTGTGGGTGGAGAGAAATATGCTATTCCGCTTAGTGCAATTCAGACAATTGAAGATATTGCCAAGACAGATATCAAGCATGTACGTGAAAAAGAAGTTATTAATCTTCGTGGAGAAGTTATACCGATTATCCGCCTCAGTGAAGTTCTTGATATCGAGAGCACCAACACTTCAGATAATCTTGTTGTTGTAATCGTTAAGAAGGGCGACAAGCAGGCCGGACTTGTTGTTGATGAGTTAATCGGACAGCTTGAAATCGTTATTAAGTCTCTCGGTAAGTATATGAATAACAGCAAACAGATTAGCGGAGCTACCATTCTTGGTGATGGTGAAGTTGCACTTATTCTGGATGCCAATGCATTATTATAAACGGAGGTGTCTGACATGGATGATATTCAAAAACTGGAAGGTGCTGTGAAGAAGCTTGATTCGGCACAGTATATAATAGCAACAATCGGTAATGAACAGTTCGGTATCGATATCAGTTATATTGACAACATTGTTCGTATGCAGAGAATCACCAGAGTACCTAAGACACAGAAATATTTCAAGGGCGTTATTAATTTACGTGGAGTAGTAATTCCTGTAATGAGCCTGCGTCTTAAATTTGGTTTGGAAGAAATTGAAGAAACAAATGCAACACGTATTATTATTATTAAACCCGATAATGTAACACCGCTTGGTGTTATAGTGGATTCAGTTGTAGAGGTTCTTACACTTGATGAAGCTGATATGGATAAACCTGATAATGCGGATCCGAGAATGCAGCATATTGCAATGATTGCGAAGCACGGAGATGATTTGATCAGTATTTTAAATATTCCAAGCCTTACGGTTGACAAAGAATAATCCAAGAAAGGATAAACAATGAAGCTTGAAAATATTAATGAAATGCAGTTTGATGTATTAAAAGAAATAGGTAATATCGGAGCCGGTAATGCAACAACAGCACTTGCAAAATTGATTAATTCCAAGCTTGACATGAAGGTGCCCAAGGTCCAGATGGTTGGTTTTCAGGACCTTGCCACCGTTATGGGAAGTGAAGAGAACATCATGGTTGCCGTTTTGGTAACACTTTCCGATGATGTGGAAGGTATGATGATGTTTCTTATGGATGTTAAATCAGCAAAGTTCCTCATCAGTCAGATGCTTAAAAGCATGGGTATGGAGATGCCGATTGATGAGAATGCTGAATTTTCAGAGATGGAATTATCAGTTGTCAGCGAGCTTGGTAATATTATATCAGGTTCATATCTTGCGGCATTGTCAAGTTTGCTTCAGTTGGTAATAAATATTTCAGTACCTTATGTCAGCGTAGATATGGCAGGCGCAATTTTAAGTGTTCCGGCTATTGAGTTTGGTAAGGTAGGAGATCAGGTATTACTTATTGAGACTAAATTCGGAGATGACGAGATTAGTGGATACTTCATACTAATTCCTGAAGAAGAGTCATATGAAAAAATAATGAAAGCATTAGGGATGTAGGTGAACAAAATATGGGTAACATGATTAAAGTTGGAATGGCTGACTTGAAAGTTTGTACTGCCCCGAATGCACTTACTACGTTAGGACTTGGTTCCTGCGTAGGAGTATGTTTATATGATTCAGCTACGAAAGTAGCAGGAATGCTTCATGTAATGTTACCGGACAGCACACAGATTTCGCGTGAGTCAAATCGTGCCAAATTCGCAGATACGGGAATAGATGATATGATAGAACAGATGAAAGCACTTGGTGCCAATGTCGGCAGATTGACAGCTAAAATTGCCGGCGGTGCCCAAATGTTTGCTTTTAATGCTTCTGTGGGAGATCTTATGCGTATCGGAGATCGTAATGTCCAGGCAGTAAAAGACAAACTTAAAACTCTCGGAATTTCAATTATAGCAGAGGATACAGGACTTAATTACGGTCGAACAATAGAGTTTTCTGCAGAGACGGGAGAATTGCTTGTTAAGTCAGTAGGAAAAGAGAACAAGGTGTTCTAAAGAGGTAGCAGTTATGGGATTTTTTATTAATTCTTTGCCGGCTGTTTTGCCGTTAATTGCTGCATTGATTGTATGTATTTTTTCTTTTATCCGTAATTTTTCTACAAGTAAATTTACAATCATTTTGGCAATAGCGGTTGTGATATTTTATATCATTGGGGTTATTGCCAAAAATATTTTCCGCAAGCATTATGATGCTGCAATAAAGGCGTACCAGGAGAAAAAGAAAGCAGAGATTGAGGCGCAGCTTGCTGCTGAACTTGAAGCAGAGAAGCAAGCTAAGGAACAAAAACAGCGTGAAAAGGAACTTGCGAGGAAGCAGGCTGAAGAGCAGATAGGATTATAAAGTTAGTGAATGGAGGTGAGCGCGGTGAATGAAGCTGAAAAGAACCGGTTATGGGAGAATTATTCAAAAAGCAGGAATCAGGATATAAGAGAAAAGCTGATTCTTGAATACGCGCCACTTGTTAAAATAATTGCAGGAAGACTCAGCATGTATCTTGGATATAATGTTGAATATGAAGATCTTGTAAGTTATGGAATATTTGGCCTTATAGATGCGATTGATAAATTTGATTACGGTAAAGGTATTAAGTTTGAGACCTATGCAAGTTTGAGAATAAGAGGCTCTATTCTGGACCAGATAAGAAAGATGGATTGGATTCCGCGTTCGCTCAGACAGAAACAAAAACGTTTGGAAACTGCTATGAGCGATCTTGAAAACCGCCTTGGTAGAGTGCCGACGGATGAAGAACTTGCCGCAGAATTAGAGATTTCAGTTGATGAATTATGCAGTTGGGAAGGACAAACCGTATCATCGGCGATGATGTCACTTGATGAATGTATTGACCAGGGTATTGAACTTAAAGAGACGGCAGTTATCAACAGTCGTTTCGAAACACCTGAACAGGTTGTTGAACAGGAGGAAATGAAGCGAATTCTTGCAGAGACATTGGAGACATTGACTGATAAAGAGAAGAAAGTAATTCTGCTTTACTATTATGAAGAATTGACCTTGAAAGAAATTAGTCTTGTTATGGAAGTTTCTGAATCAAGAGTTTCGCAGTTACACACCAAGGGGTTACAGAAGCTAAGACAGAGACTGGGCGTTCACGGGGATGCATTATTTGGATTTTAATATTTTATAGGCGGTGTATGATGAGCGATAGAAACGCATATTTTCAGATTGGTGTAAAAGAACACGCAACATATTTAAGACTGTTCCCGGCTGTCGGTGACGGAAAGACTTTAAAGATTGATGAGATATTGGCTTTTTTTCTGCGTCACCGCATCCAAAGCCATAAGATGGTTGAGATTAACGAGATATTAAAGAAGCTTAAAGATTCGCCTATTGAAATGAGAATATCCGATGATGAGATATTGCCTATTTCGGAATCGGTCAGTGTGAAAATATCAGAGGATAGAATGATTGCAACAGGTGTATTTTATCCGCCAAGTACCCATGGAAGACTGACAGACAAAAAAGATATTTTGGATGATTTAAAGCGTGCGGGAGTTAATTTCGGTGTTGATGAAAATGTTATAGATGGGTTTTTAAAGAACCGTGAATACTGTAAGGAGTTTGTGCTTGCAAGAGGTATTAAACATAGAGATGGTACAGATGCAGTATTTACATACTATTTTAATACAAAACCCAGTTATCAGCCTATGGAGAATGAGGACGGAACCGTAGATTTCCATAAACTTAACTTTGTTAATAACGTTCAGGAAGGCGATGTTTTGGTTACTCTTGTTCCGGCGGATTTGGGTGATCACGGAAGAGATGTTACAGGCAGAGATTTACCGCCGAAGAAGATTGCTGACCGACGTATTCTTGCGGGTAAGAATACAAGGCTTGAAGATGAAGGAAAGAAACTGGTTGCGACAATGAGCGGCCATGTTGTTCTTGACATAGATAATAAAGTAGTTGTATCTAACGTTCTTCAGATTGACGGAGATATAGATACCTCGACAGGTGATATTACCTATGATGGCAATATAATTATTAAAGGTAATGTTAATACCGGATATCGTGTTGATGCTACAGGTAACATTGAGATAGATGGTGTTGTAGAAGGTGCTACCATAATTGCAGGCGGAGATATAGTTCTTCGTCGTGGAATTCAGGGAATGAACAAGGGTTATCTTAAGGCAGGAGGCAACTTGATGACTAAGTTTATTGAGAACGCTTCTGTTGTTGCAAGAGGTAAGATAGAATCCGGTTCTATTTTACATAGTGATGTTATATCTAAGTCAGAGATAACAGTACGTGGAAGGAAAGGCCTTCTTGTAGGTGGTTCAGTACGTGCTAATGTATTTGTAGAAGCACAGAGTATAGGTTCCAATATGGGTAGCAATACGAAGGTGTCAGTAGGTATAGATGCAGAAGTGCAGGATAAGATCAGAAAACTTACCGAAGAATTAAAAACTCTTCAGGCAGAGGAGTACAGAACAAGACAGCTTTTGGAACTTTTACGTGCAAAACAGCAGCAGGGTGCTCTTACCAAGGAGCATGTGGCGGCACTTCCAAAGACAATTCAGCATTACACAGAGCTTAAGGAACGTATTGAAACCATAGACAATGAAATTATGGAAGATTCACTTAATATGGATGACAGTATAGAGAACGCCAGAATTGTTGTCCGAGACAGAATATATCCCGGAGTTACGATTTCAATTGCCGGTGAATATGCTACTGTTCATGAGATGGCAAGGTTTTGCAAGTATGTTAAACAGGGTGGAGAAATCAAACGCATATCACTGTAAAGGATGTGAATTTTAATGGCAATTACTCCTATTTATAATAATGCAATGATGCAGAGAACACCAGATGTCAGCCTCATGAAGCATAATCAGGATATTCGTCCGCAGGTTGAACAGCAGAATATCCAGAAGTTTAATGAACAACAGTTGGAGCGCAATGCAAGACAGATTGTTGAAAAGGAGAATATTGCTGACAACGGACATGAACGTCATGATGCAAAAGAAAAGGGACGAGGTATATTTTTTGATATAAGAAAGAAAGATAAAAAGTCCATAGAAGACGTAGAAGACGATGAGGACGGTATTGTAATCGACAAGAAGAATTCACATTTTGATATGAGAATATAGGTGAATAAAATGACAGCTTTACAGATTTTTTTGATAATAGCCGGAATAGTAATTATTGTAATCAGTTATTTTATTTCGGATAAAGTGGCCGAAGAAAAGTTAAAAGAAAAGGCCGAAGAAATAGTACTCGGAAGTGATTCCAAGGAGATTTTGCTCCGACAGACACATGCAGCGGTTGAAGAGATTCTTGAGAATTTGTCCGACGATGTTACGGTAAGGGCAGAAAGAGAACTTGAGAAGATGTCCAACGAGAAGATAATGGCAGTGCATGAGTACTCAGAGACAGTATTAAGTGAGATTAACAAAAATCACAGTGAAGTAATGTTTTTATACAGTATGTTAGATGATAAAGACAAAGAAATCAAGCAGACCGTAAGGGATGTTCATGACACTATAAAATCCGTAAAACGTGTTGAGCAGCTTTTGGAAAATCCCAAATATGCGGCAATATCACAGAATGAGGATGTAACAGTACCGATGCATCCAATGTTTTTGAATGAGGAGAAGGAAGAACCGGCTAAGCTTAATCTTGATATGGATATTACGCCGGAGGATGTTCCTGAGTTTGTAACAGCATCGGATATTGAGGGAAAAGATAACAAATCAAGAATAATAAGTTTACATAAAAAAGGATATAGTAATCTGGAAATTGCCAAAACACTTGGCCTTGGAATTGGAGAAGTAAAACTTGTTCTTGGTTTGTATCAGGGAGCGAATAAATGAAATTGAAATATTATTTAAAGGGCCTTGGCACGGGAATTTTGTTTGCCGCTATTATACTTAGTATTTCGTTTGCGGTACATGACAGACAGAATAAAAAAAAGACGCAGGATGAAATAATTGCGGCAGCATTAGATGCAGGTATGGTTTGGCCTGAGGATACAACAACACCTGAGGACACAACAACGCCGGAGGAGACTCAGTCAGACAATTCCGAAGAAATTGCTGACACAACAACGCCTGCAGAAACGACAACGCCGGAGGAAACTCAGTCAGACAATTTCGAAGAAATTGCAGACACAACAACGCCTGCAGACACAACAACACCTGAGGACACAACAACACCCGCAGAAACGTCGTCTAACAAATCTGAAGATATTCCTGAGTCTACAACGAAAGAACCGGAGACAA
>JAZNXQ010000142.1:0-3912 GCA_045593945.1 Lachnospiraceae bacterium
TTATTCGAGAGGTCAATGTAGGCGCTGGAAACGGTCAGCCACGTGAATGGTATAAGTGTAATAAAAAGCCGCAGAGCAGTGAATATAATCCTGATTATAAGCCTTTTGACGATGCGGAATCAGACAGAGACCTTTGGAATCGCCTGTATTCGTTCTATGAGGAGATAATTTCTAATGATATGGAACGGATAATAATCGTGTCGCATGGAACTGCTTTGAGTTTCTTGCAATCAATGCTTATGGGATATTCTTTCAAAGATATTGAAAAAATCCGTTTTAACGGCAGCGGAGGCTCTATCTCAAAGCTGGTTATTGAACCGAATGGCAAGGTGATTGCAAGCTACATAAACCAAAAAGTTTTTTAATATTAAAGC
Source organism: Lachnospiraceae bacterium (assembly GCA_045593945.1). Classification (GTDB taxonomy): domain Bacteria; phylum Bacillota; class Clostridia; order Lachnospirales; family Lachnospiraceae; genus SIG300. The sequence goes on from JAZNXQ010000142.1 coordinate 375, forward strand.
AGAAGCTCAGATAGCTCATCACAATACAGTACCGTAAGCTCATGAAGTGCACGTGTTGCAGCTACATACAGTAGCTTAACGTTCGCATCATTCGCCGGATAAGCTTCCTTGCTTGGGTTAAGTAGCAGCACTGCATCAAATTCAAGACCTTTTGTATATTGTACGGGAAGCACCATCGGTTCTTTTGAAAAAGATACGGTTTGTAAGGATTCATCGTTGATTTTAATAAGTCTCGCAAGCTCAGTTTGGGTTTGCGAGCTTTCTTTTTCATCACGGCAAATTATTGCGATGGTTTCAAGCCCCTGCTTTTGCCATGCGGATATTATGTTTGCTGCTTCGGTATACAGGTTTAATTTGTCAGTCGCAATAAAGTTTACTTCATTACCGTGGCGGATTACGGGCTCTATCGGATATGCCGTAAAACTGCCTTTTTTTAATATTTTTTGCGCAAATTCGGAGATTTCAATTGTATTTCGGTAGCTTTTTGCAAGAACATCGAAGGTGTCTCGTTCATCATTGAAAATATCATTTTTAAGTATCTCCCAATCATTCATTCCCGAATTATAATTGATGTTCTGTGAAATGTCGCCCATGATTGTGAATGTGCATCTGGGAATCATGTATTTCAATATGGCGAAGGTCATGACACCGTAATCCTGTGCTTCGTCTATAACGATATGGTGCGCTTCATCAACATCCTCGGTTTCGGCAAGTCTTCTGTGCAGAAAAGCAAGAGAGGCAAGATCGTATATGTCGTAGTTATGCTTTTCAAGGTCAGTAATTTGGTTGACATAATCAGAGACAGAAGTGCTTGAATTCGAAAGCAGATTACCGGCTAAAGCGGAATCGGCATGAGTTTTGTTGGGCAATGAAGCCGGCAAATACTCCTTAACAAAATCTAAGTAAACTTTAGTAATTGGCAACTTCCATTTATTTGCTCCGAATAAATTCTTATATTCCGCAAGAATAGCCTTTTTCTCATTAGGACTGTATTCCTCATCCCAATCACGGAATATTTCTTTTAGGCGTTTTGGAGCCACCTCGTTCAGTGCTTTTGTTTTTGACAGTACCGAGAGCGTGGGAGAGTTGTTAATATATTTTTCGATATTCTCGCGAGAAAACAATACCTTATCTTTGAAAACAATATCATCTCTGATAAGCATATCGCGTTCAAGTTTGTCACAATATGTTCTTAGTGCATTAAACCACGCTATACTGCCTTTCTCCTTGGAAAAATAGATGTTCTTTGTAACATGAAACTTCTTTTCATTCCAGTCCTCATACATAAGCCTTATAAAAAGCTCTTCCATAGTCATCTGCGGTACATCATACACTTCAAGGTCAGGAAGCACGCCTGTAATGTAATTGAGAAGTATGTGGTTGCTTCCGATGATGTAAAAATCCTTTGGTTTGAATTTTTCGGGATAGTTATAAAGTATATAAGAAATTCTGTGCATTGCGACAGTTGTCTTACCGCTGCCCGCAACTCCCTGCACTATGGTGTTATGAAAGGGTGAACGACGGATTATATCATTTTGCTCTTTCTGGATTGTTGCGATGATTTCGCCGAGAACAGCTTCCTTCGTTTTGGACAGATATTTCATAAGAAGTTCATCGTTGGCGACGACTTCTGAATCAAAGTAGTTGATAAGCTTTTCGTTCTGTATTTCATAGGTTCGTTTAAGTTTTAAGTCAATATCGCGGGAATCATAGCCGGGTACATGGTAAGTAAGGTTCCCAAGACCATTCTCGTAGTATATGTTTGCAACGGGGGCACGCCAGTCTATAACAAGAAGTTCGGTCTGGGTTTTGTTAACACTGCCTTTTCCGATGTAGAGTGATTCGTTAGTACCATCCGTATAATCGTGAAAATCAATGCGCCCGAAATAAGGCTTTGCGAGTGCTTTTTTATTGTGTTCAAGAGCAAACTTCGCGCTGTCGTACATGGTAATCGTGTTGGAAAGTTCGGTATAAAGCTCGGGACTGTCGGAGTGATAATGCTTGTACATGCGCTCAATATCTTCTGACATGACATCGACCTGTGACTGATACCTGGCGATATTGTCCTTGATAACATGCAGGCAATCTGCCAAATATTTTTCTTCGTTTTCTCTGCTCATCATTTTACCTCCTGTTATAGATGTAATGTATTGTGTTGCATCAATTAAGAAATAGTAACTCATACTATTTTAATAGAATCTGACTAAAAAAACAGTCCCGTACATTTTTATAATGAAGTTTGGGCAATTGCGTTATTAAACTAAAAATTGCTGGTAGTTTGGGGGCAAATATGATAGACTAAATATTGAAGTTTTTAATAGGGGGAATACACATGAATTTAGACAAATTATCAATGTATGATTTAATCCAAAAAGAAGAATTGCCTGAGATTAATTCCGTAGGATATTATTTCAAGCATAAGAAATCCGGCGCAAAGCTTGCTGTTCTTGAGAATGACGACAGGAATAAAGTATTCAGCATAAGCTTTAGGACACCGCCGAAGGATGATACAGGTGTTGCACATATCATGGAACATTCAGTACTTAACGGTTCAGAGAGATATCCGGTAAAGGATCCGTTTACAAAGCTTGCAGCATCTTCTCTTAATACTTTCCTTAATGCAATGACATATTCGGATAAGACTATGTATCCCATTGCAAGCTGTAATGACAAGGATTTTAAGAATCTTATGGGTGTGTATACGGATGCGGTTTTTTGCCCGAGAGTAATTAAGGATGATAAGGCATTCAGACAGGAGGGCTGGAGCTATCATCTTGATTCTGAGGATGGAGAGCTTAGTTATAATGGTGTTGTTTACAATGAGATGAAAGGTGCATATTCATCAGTTGACAGTATAATGTTTAGGGAAATGCAGGCAGCAATTTTTCCGGATACATGTTATGCCTTAAGCTCAGGCGGTAAGCCTGAGGCTATAGTTGACCTCACATATGAGGATTTTATGGCTTTTCATAAGGAGTTTTATCATCCGTCCAACAGCTATATTTATCTTTACGGTAATGCTGATATGGAGGAGAGACTTCTCTGGCTTGATAAAGAGTACCTTTGCAAGTACGATGCTATAAGTGTTGAGCGTACCATGCCTGAGTGGCAGGAGGCTTTTGCAGAGCCGAGAGAGAAGCGCTGTACTTATTCGGTAATGGAGAATGAGCCACTTGAAGACAAGACCAATCTTAGTTTTATGGCTTGCGTTGATGATATGGCGGATGTTACCCTGAATATGGCATTTCAGGTTTTGAATTATGCGCTTTGTAATGCCGGCGGTATAGTCGAGAAGGCGTTGTATGATGCGGGAATCGGTAAGCTTGTGTATGGCGGTGCAGATTCCATGCTTCAGGGCTGTTATACAATTGTTGCTAAGAATACCAATGAAGACAGAAAAGATGATTTTAAAAATATTATAATTGATACACTTAAGAAAGCAGTTAAGGATGGCCTTGATAAGAAATCGCTTACGGCAGGTATTTCTTCGATAGAATTCCCGTATCGTGAGCAGGATTAAGTCGGAGGCCAAGCGGTC
>JAZNXQ010000143.1:0-1868 GCA_045593945.1 Lachnospiraceae bacterium
GCCTAATATTTCTCTATCTTGCAAAGCTACAGATGTCTTCACGGCCTCGCTAACATCTGCCTCTACACGCACTACAGTTCCTTTGATATTGTGCAGACACTCATTATCATGATTTACATAACATCTAACGAGTTCACTGAATGTCTCCTCACCTTCGCCGACCATAACACCCTTAACGAAAGGTAATTCCTCAAGTACCTCTTCCGCGGAATAGGATACCTCCGGACCACCAAGCCACACGGGCACATCAGGACATATACTGTAAAAATCCCTAAGCACAGCCTTAACAAACTCTATATTCCAGATATAACACGACACCGCAAGTACATCGGGTTTTCTCCTATATATACCCTCTAATACCTCAGCCGGCCTGTTGTTAATCGTATATTCCGCTATCTCTATATTCTCACCAAAACCTTTCGCTTCGGCATATGCACGCAGGCTGTAAACCGCAAGATTCGAGTGAATGTATTTTGAATTAATTGCAAGAAGCAAAATTTTCATGGTTATCCTCTTTTCTCTTAAGGTAAAAATATTATATCCGTTTTAAAAATATATGTCCATCTTAATCTTTTCTTTTTATTCAAAACTTGCATTAAAGGTTTTCTTATGCTATAGTTTCCTTGTCATAAAACTTCTGATTTAAGGAAAGGAGCTCAACATATCATGATTTACAAGACAAAAGGTACATGTTCACAACAGATAGATATAGAAATTAAGGACGGCGTTATCGAGTCCGTAAAATTTTTCGGCGGCTGCAACGGCAATCTTCAAGGAATCGCAGCACTTGTTAAAGGGATGAGGCCCGAAGAGGCAATCTCCAAGCTCAAAGGCATCAAATGTGGCTTTAAGTCCACATCCTGCCCCGACCAGCTTGCTACCGCACTCGAGCAGATGATATAATACTGTGCAATAACTATTCTCCGTATGGCTTGATCATATGGAGAATTTTTTTATAAAAACATCTTGAAAAAAATGCAATACTATATTATAATCAAATTAAATAATAGTAATAATTCCTATTATTGTTTTATCATTTTAAATAAGGAGGTATATTTATGACACAGAACAACAATCAGGTTGATAATCTTGTTGCATTATTAGATGGATATTTTGACAAAGGAGGGCATCATCTTAATGTCAATGTACTTGACAGGGAGGTTCTCAAAGATGCCCAGGCACACCCCGAGAAATATCCTCAGCTTACCGTAAGGGTTTCCGGATATGCCGTTAACTTTATAAAGCTGACACCTGAACAACAGGAAGAAGTTATCAGCAGAACCTTTCACGATGTATTATAAACCAAAAGCCTCTTGCGATGTTGTACGCCGAAACAGGCCACACCGCAGAGGCTTTTAAATTACACTTATATTTATTTTTTCGTAATATCAAGACCTCTGTCGCCTACCACAACGCTTCCATCCTTAAGCGAAATATATGGCGAAAACTCAGCCCTTTCTCCCTGATACACTAACTCAACCGTAACATCAGAAAAAATATCACTTATATTACACTGAACAATAAACGGGGTGCAACCATCGCTTTCATATACTTTAGTCTTGCCCATAGTATCCAAATCATTCTTATACAGACATACACTCATACCCTCAAACCTCGGAATAATAAGATAATACTCTCCGCCTGAAAAGTGGTGTATCGGTGCACCCTCTCCATCAAGATATTTATTCTTGTAATAATCCAAATCTTCCGGCTCTTCATAACCAAGATACGCAACGGCATAAAGTTGATTATCTGCAAAATTAATCTTTTCTTTGTCGGCCGTAGATGTCTCTGGGTTAGGTGTTGCCTCTGTATCAGTTGTAGATGTCTCCGGTACTTTCGGTTCTCGACAGCCCGACAAAATTAAC
>JAZNXQ010000144.1:0-2194 GCA_045593945.1 Lachnospiraceae bacterium
CTTTATGATTTTGGACTCAAAGTGCCGGAGGATTTTACGCTTATCTGGTCGAACGACAACTACGGCTATGTACGCAGATATCCTTCAGACAAAGAGAAATTAAGAGCCGGCGGTAACGGTATTTACTATCATAATTCTTACTGGGCACCTGCGGGACGCTCTTATGTTTTCCTGTGCTCAACACCGCTTGCACATACTAAGAATGAGCTTAGCAAAGCTTATGCAGAGGGTATCCGTAAGCTCTGGGTTATGAATATTGGTGCGATTAAGCCTCTTGAGCAGGAGATGAGCTTTTTTGCAAGACTTGCATGGGACATTGACAAAAAGGACGTGGATGTTGACAAGTTTGTTGCGGAGTGGATTGATAAGACTTTTACAGGCGGTCATGGCGAGGAGGTTGCAGGGCTTCTTAACAGCTTTTCGCAGCTTGCCAATATAAGAAAGATTGAGACGCTTGATAATGATATTTTTTCACAGACGGCTTATGGTGATGAGTTTGCGACAGTTGTAAATAGTCTTAAGACGATTTATGATAAGGCGAATGAGATATATGAGACCATTGCAGAAGAGGAAAAGGCTGCATTTTTCCAGATGGTGATGCTTCGAATCCATGCTGTTTACTATACCTACAGTCAGTATTACTATGCGGACAGAAGCAAGCTTTGCTGTAAGCAGGGCAAAATGCAGGCGGCAAAAGTTTATACGGAGTACTCCAAAGCATTTGATGATTTGAGAAGAAAATTAATCTATTACTATAATAACATAATGTCAGAGGGCAAGTGGGACAGGATGGTTACACCTGAGGAATTCCCGCCACCTAAGACAGCCATGCATCCGGCTTGTATGCCGCCGCTTGTGATTGGTGAGAGAAAAATGCTTGTTACCTTGTGGAATGATGAGGATGGCCTCTGCTTCGTAAGAAAATCATCGAAATGGTTTGAGATTGCGAATGCAGGAGCAGGCGAGTTTGAGTTTAAAGTAGATGCTCCTGAGTGGCTGGAGCTTTCGGAAAGCACGGGCAAGGTTTCGCATGAGAAGAGAATTATTGTAAGTGTCAAAGATTTTTCAGAGGACAGACAGGGCACGGTTACGGTGACGAATGTTACTGACGGTGTAAGTGAGACATTTGAGGTTAGAGTATCTTCACTTATTACTAAGGTTGAGAAAGACTGTGTTGCGATAGAGGACGGTGGAATCGTTGTCATTAAGGCAGAGACTGCATGTGAGAATGGCGGAGCAGATGATGAAGATGCAGTTAACATAAAGCGAGAGCACATGCAAGGCTGGAAGCTTATAAAGAGACTCGGCCGTGGCGGCGGAAGTCTTCTTGAAGCGGCAGAGCCGGACAGCATAGTAACTTATCCGGTATACTTTACAAGTGAGGGAGAGTTTAAGTTAGAGATTCACAGATTCCCGTCACTTAACTCTGTCGGAAGAATCAGGGTAGCTGTAAGGATTGATGACGGCGAGTGGAATGTTATCGAGTCCGAATCTGTTGATGAGCATAAGGGTACTTGGGGAAGCAATTCTCTTAATAATGTAGATAAGTTGTATTTTGATATGCCGGGAATCAGTATTGGTTTACATAATATATCGTTTAGGGTGATTGATAAGTATTTTGCGTTTTCAAAGTTTGTTATTTATACTAAGGAGCGCAGGCAGAATAATCTGGCCATATTTGGCGGCGGCAATTGTGAATTAGCAAACGGTGATTGTGAGATGTTGCCGACAGTCCCGGATTTTGACAGACTCGCGGCAGATTTATACGGCGACATCACATTAAAACCCCGAAGGGTATATTATGCGGAGAAACCGTACAACAATGATACGTTGATACTTACGGATACAATTATTTATCCTGAAAGATATGCCGGTACAAAGGAGCCGGAGGATATTCTTGTAGCTGCAGACAGTATTTTTGCAGAGCAGGGCGGAAGTATTAAAATTGATGCTGCTACGGCAATCAGGCAGACTGATAATGCTTTTACAACAGGTGAATGGGAATACTGTAACAGCGAATCCTACGGAAGAAGCGGACTTGCGGTATATGTGACCGAGGGAGTGATTAAGGACGGCGAGCCTTTGCCTGCACTCAATTATAAAGTTAGTTGTGAGGGTGGCAGTTATACCGTATGGGTATATATGCGTTGTCATCATATAAGACCATCGGTGTGTAAGGTGGATGTTGATAATG
>JAZNXQ010000145.1:0-8176 GCA_045593945.1 Lachnospiraceae bacterium
TTTCTTTGAGCAAGCAGGTTGAGGAGATAGAGATTCCGCTCTTGAGTGAAATTCCGGTGCTTGGGAAAGCATTGTTTTCACATAATATTTTAGTTTATCTTGGTATTGCGATTGCAATTGTAGCTTATATTTACCTTAACAAAACAGCACCGGGACTTAAGCTTAGGGCAATAGGAGAGAATCCTGCGGCATCGGATGCTGTAGGTATCAATATTAATTTTTACAAATATCTTCACATTATCGTTGGTGCCGGAATTATGGGTATCGGTGGTTATCAGATGGGTATTAATCTCGGCGGAAGCTTCGAGGGAAGTAACTGTTGGATTAACGGATATGGATGGATTGCAATTGCACTTGTTATTTTTGCAAACTGGAATCCTGCCAAGGCACTTCTCGGAACTTTTGTATTCGGTTTCTTCAATACACTTAATGTGTACGGTGCGGCACTTGCGCTTGCTTTCCCGAAAGTGCTTGGCTGGCTTGCCAATGTTCCTGCGCAGCTTTTTCAGGCATTGCCTTTTATTATTACGGCGATTGTGCTTGTTCTCAATTCTATCCGTAAGAACAAGAACAATGGTCAGCCTGCAGCAATCGGTATAGGTTATTACAGAGAAGAACGTTAATTAAGCAATTTAAAAAGATATATTAAAGCTATGTAGACAAATCCTGCTATTGCACATTTTATGCCGAGAATAACTAGTGGCGGAAGTGCGATAAGGCTTATAATCAGACTTGTGGTTAATGTTACAAATAAAGAAAAAATAAGTATAAGGGTTGGCCAGACAATCAGACGCATTGCGTTTAATTGGAGGCTGACCTTTTTTCGTACCTTAAAGTAATGAAGTCCGGTCATAACTATCTGAGAAACGAGTGTGCCTATAAGATATGCAACAATACCGTATTTGGGAATCGCCAAAAATACAAATATCAGTCTGATAAGTATTGAAATTACACTATGTATGAACGGTGCAGTAGTTTCGGATAATCCGTTTAAAATACTTCCGAGGGTTGTTGAAAGATATAAAAAGGGGCAGAGCCATGCAAGTATTGTGATATAAAGTCCCGCAAGTTTATTGTTAAAAATAATAATTCCCATGTCATTTCCGAATACTGCAAATATACCGATGCAGAGTATTCCGAGAAGCAAGCTGTAACGTATACCGTTTTCGGATGAACGGCTAAGTTTCATATCAGCTCTTTTTTTGTCTGTTGTACTAAGTTCTGCGGCAGCGGCGACTTCCGGTAAAAGGAGTACGGCGATGGCATTTGGTATTGCAGACGGGAACTGGATGAACGGCATTGCCATTCCGGTAAAAACACCGAACAAACTTAGTGCGTCGGTTGAAGATAAGCCATAAACACGAAGCTGTATGGGGATTAAAACAGACTCAATACTGTGAAGAACGCTTAAGAGTAGTCTGTTAAAAGAAAGTGGAACAGAAAATACAAATATGTTTTTAAGTTGCTTTTTAAATCCCGGACCATCTGCTTTGCCGGTCGTAGGAGCTAAGTGCAAAGAAATAGAAAAAATGCAAAAAAGCATTGAAGCAGCTTCGCCTATTACCAGGCCTATAACTGCAATTTTGGCAGAAACCGTACCTGTTTCTGATATTGAAATCATGCTGAGGATATATACGCAAAGCACACGGATTATTTGTTCGGCAAGCTGTGATATTGAAGGTACGGCAGCTTTTTGCAGACCGTAATAATATCCGTTTATGCAGGAGTGTATGCTGGAAAATGGAAGGGAAATTGCAAGGATTTTTACAAACTCCGTACAACGTGATTCTTTCAAAAATTCAATTGCAATCCATTCTGCATTAAACCATACGATTGCGGATAGGATAAGTGTTAGGGACAATGAAAGAAAAATGCCGGCTTTTAAAGTGTTATCTGCACCTTTTTTTCGGCCGGAAGATTGTTCGGCCGCGACATAACGGGACACTGATGTTTGGATGGATGCAATACTTATTGAACTTACGATTCCGTATATCGGGAAAATTAACTGATAAAGCCCCATTCCTTCTGCACCAATCGTCCGTGAGAGGAATATTCTATAGAAGAAGCCGATGATTCTTGTAAGAAAACCGGCGGCTGTAAGCAGAAGTGCTCCTTTAATTAGGGGGTTTTTGTATTTCATAGGCAACCTTTAAAAATAAATTAATAAAAAATATTCTTTATATGAAAAAAATATGATATAATATTTGCGCACATAAAACCGGCGGTTACGAAGCAGGCATTTGGTTTTATTGCAAATATGGCAAAAATATGTATGTAAAAGCATGGGGATGATACAGATGGAAGCAGTTATTTATTTAGATTATGCGGCAACGACACCGATGCGCGAAGAAGTGCTTGAGGCGATGTTACCCTATATGACAAAAGAATTCGGCAATCCGTCGTCGGCATATTTAATCGGTCGCAGTGCAAAAGCTGCTGTTACCTGCGCAAGGAAGATTATTGCCGATTCCATAGGTGCCAAAGAGAACGAGATATATTTTACATCAGGCGGCACGGAAGCTGACAACTGGGCACTTAAGGGTGTGTACGAAAAGTGCATGGCGAAAGGACAAAACTGTCATATTATCACGGATGAAATCGAGCACCATGCAGTTCTTAACACTTGTAAGGCTCTTGAAAAAGCAGGCTGTGCTGTTACCTGCCTTTCTGTAGATGATGTTGGCAAGGTAAGTCCGTCCATGATAGAAAAGGCAATCAGGCCGGAAACGGCACTTGTGTCTGTTATGCTTGCCAATAATGAAATAGGGACTATTCAGCCTGTTAAGGCTATTGCAGATATTACTAAGAAACACAATATTATTTTGCATGTGGATGCGGTACAGGCATATGGTCATATGCCTATTAATGTTAATGAACTCGGAATAGATCTAATGAGTGTAAGTGCACATAAGCTTTATGGACCGAAAGGTATTGGCTTTTTGTATATAAGGGAAGGTGTGTTAGATATGGCCTTGCTTCACGGAGGTGCACAGGAGAAGAGAATGCGGGCCGGCACTGAAAATGTTTCAGCAATTGTTGGTTTTGGTGAAGCAGTAAGGCTTGCAATGGCGGAATGTGAAGCTGAAGAGAAGCGGGAACGAGAGCTTAGGGATGCGTTTGTTGACAGAGTGACAAGAGAAATTCCGTATGTAAGGTTTAACGGGGCTTACGGTAAAGACAGACTTGCCAATAACATGAACTTTAGTTTTAGATTTGTAGAAAGTGAATCACTTCTTATTATGCTGGATATGAAAGGGATCTGCATCTCGGCGGGTTCTGCATGTGCAACGGGATCCAAGAATCCTTCACATGTTCTTACGGCAATCGGCCTTCCTGAAGAGCTTGCCAATAGCTCGGTGAGGCTGACAATCGGACGTAATACAACAAAAGAAGAATTAGATATTGCTTTTGATGCCATAAAAGAAGCTGTCGGGATGCTTAGAGAAGTTTCGATACAATATGAAAATTTTACAAGAGGACAGCAGGTTAATGATGACAGCAGGATACTTTATTAGGTTTTGCACGATGAAAGGAGTTGCCTGACATATGAAAAAGAAGGTTGTTATAGGATTATCGGGAGGCGTTGATTCCTCAGTTGCCTTGCATCTTTTGAAAGAGCAGGGATATGAATGCATCGGAGTTACGATGAAAGTATGGGAAGAGACCGAGACAGAGGATGCCAAGGCACTCGCGGATAAGTTTGGAATAGAATATAGAATAGTGGATTTTCAGGATAGATTTAAAGAAAAAGTGCAGGATTATTTTGTTAATGAATATCTTGCAGGCAGAACACCCAATCCATGTACCGTATGTAACAGACATGTTAAGCTTGAGGCACTTCTGTCAGTTGCTGATGAAGTGGGGGCAGATTATGTTGCTACGGGACATTATGCAAGAATTATAAAGCTTGATAACGGCAGATATACTATTATGAAAACACCTACTGCGCAAAAAGAGCAGACATATGCGCTTTTCAGACTTTCTCAGGAACAGCTTGCGCGCATTATGATGCCGGTGGGCGAATATACAAAAGATGAAATCCGAAATATTGCAAGAGATATGGGAATAGATGTGGCGGACAAGCCGGACAGCCAGGAGATTTGTTTTATTCCTGATAATGATTACGCAGGTTTTATCGGAAGATATACAGGTAAGGAATGCGAACCCGGGAATTTTGTTGATACGGAAGGTAAAATTATCGGGCGTCATAAGGGAATTATTCATTATACCGTCGGACAGAGAAAAGGACTTAATCTGTCACTAGGACATCCTGCCTTTGTAGTTGCGTTAAGGCCTGATACCAACGAAGTTGTTGTCGGAACCAACGAAGAGGTTTTCTCAGATACATTGTATGCGGGCGATATTAATTATATGGGACTTGGCAAACTTCCGTCTGAGGGCATTACGGCAATCGGTAAAATCCGCTATGCACACGCGGGAGCTGCGTGCAGGGTTATACCTGAGGGGGAAGACAGGATAAAAGTAGTATTTGATGAACCGCAGAGAGCAATAACACCGGGACAGGCAGTTGTTCTGTATGAAGGGGATAAGGTGTTGCTTGGAGGAACGATTTTAAGACAGGAGTGAGAATATGAATTTTTCGCTTGAAAGTATCCGGAGTAAGGTTGACAGTGATAAAACTCTTGCAAACGGCAGGGCTATGGCCGAGAACGGCCGTGTCGGGTTAGATGGCATAAATGCTGTCGGAAGCAGGGAGACAGAGATAAAAGGTGTTGTCGGAGCAGGTGTTGAAACACAAGAAAAATATAATACAAAACTGATAGTAAATGACGGCAATATACGAGCTTTTACATGTAACTGCATGAGTAAAGGGATAAGTATGTGTGTGCATTGTACAGCAACGGCATTTGCATATTACAGACATCTGTATCAGAATACGGCGATGAGAACTTCGACTGCACAGTTTATGAAGGATACAATGGATAATTATATCCGTTACAGAGTTTTTGATGAGATGGAACAGGAAGAAGGAACAATTCTGCTTCTTCCCAAAATTATACTTGGTAATTTACAAGGAATGAGTTTTAAACTCAGTAACGGTAATGGTGAGTATCTTATTTCTGATTTGGGCGAGTTTTATAATCGAATGAAATCAGGCATTGAACATGAATATGGTAAACAGCTTATTATGAAACATAATGCGCTTGTGTTTACAAAAGAAAGCAGAAATCTGTTATCACTTATGATTGGTGCGATAGAGGAAGAGGCAGAAGCATCAGCGGAATATGCTTTTAAAAGTAAAGCAGTGGCAAGACGTAAATGTCTCAGCCTTAGAAGAAGCTACATGGATGATATTGCAAAGACCTTTACAGGCCGTGAGGTAGAGCTGGAACTTCCTGATAAAACAAAGACATATGCGGTTTTTGAGGAGAAAAATCCCGAGGTAGTACTCCGAATAAAAGAGACTTTGCTTGGCGGATATAGACTTGAAACAGACAGGGCGATGTATTCATTTATGCTCGGAAGACGATTGTGTGTCTGTCCGGCTCCTTTTACGGAAGCATTTTTATGTGATGCTGAATATACAAAGGTAATGTCAGATTTGCTTATAAAAATGAATGCTGACGCATACAGAGAAGATAATTTTACAGTCGGTAAGCGTGATATGGCGATGTTTTGCGGGCAGATGCTCCCGATTATAAAGGATTATGCGCGAATAGATACGGGCAGTCTTGAACTTGAAACTGTACTGCCGCAGAAACTCGAAGCAGAGTTTAAGTTTGATGTTAATCAGGACGGCAATATTGTATGCAGGGAAAATCTTTATTACGGCGAATTTATGATTAATCCCGTAAAGGGTGGAAGCATGCCGGTTAATATCGTAAGGGACTATACAAAAGAATACAAAATCAAAATGCTTGTTGAAAAATATCTTCACGGTACGGCAGATGAGGAAGGTAATCTTGTTGTTAGAGCGGAAGAAGATATTTACCGTCTGCTTGAAGAAGGCATTGCACAATTTATGGAGATTGGCAGCGTGTATGTATCCGACAAGTTCAAAAATATCCGTATAAGCTCTGCACCAAAGCTTTCTGTAGGTGCACGTATGAACGAAAGCATGCTGGAGCTTGATATTGATATGGAGGATTTTGATAAAGAAGAGCTTAGGAGACTTCTTGAAAGCTATCGACTGAGAAAGAAATATTACCGCTTGAAAAATGGTGATTTTGTAAGGCTTGAAGATAATTCCCTTTCTGTTATATCGGAAATTTCGGAAGCACTTGAATTCAGTGCCGAGGAATTTGAAAAAATGATTGATAATACATTGTTTATTCCGAAATACAGGGCACTTTATATAGATTCCGTGCTCAATCAGGCAGGTGATATACACCTTAATCGAGATAAAAATTACAGGCAGCTTGTCCGTGGAATGAAGGAAATGGCGGACAGTGATTTTGAAGTGCCGGATACACTTGTATCTGTGCTCAGAAAATATCAGAGGACAGGCTATCGTTGGCTCCGTACGCTTGCAGAAAACGGTTTTGGCGGCATACTTGCCGATGATATGGGACTTGGAAAGACACTTCAGATAATTACACTTCTGCTTGCGGATAAAGAGAAGCGAGCGCAGGACAGCCCTGTGAAGCCTTCTCTTATAGTATGTCCGGCATCGCTTGTGTATAACTGGGAGAATGAAATCAGAAGATTTGCACCGCAACTTAATTCACTTGTTATAAGCGGAAGTGCGGAAGAACGTAAGGCACTTCTTGACAGTGTGTCAGAACAGGATATTATTATTACGTCTTATGATTCTCTCAGAAGGGATATGAAGTATTACAAAAAACTTGAATTTGCATTCCAGGTAATTGACGAGGCACAGTTTATAAAGAATCCGACAACGCAAAATGCAAAAAGTGTTAAGGAGATTAGTGCCGGTGTTAAGTTCGCGCTTACAGGTACACCTATTGAGAACAGACTCTCGGAACTTTGGAGTATTTTTGATTATCTTATGCCCGGATTTTTGTATTCCTATACTAAATTCAGGGACGAGATAGAGAACCGTATTGTAAAAGAAGAGGATGGGGTTGCACTGCGACGACTACAGACGATGATAAAACCTTTTGTTCTAAGACGTCTTAAGAAGGATGTTCTTAAGGATTTGCCGGAGAAGCAGGAAACAGTGGTGTATTCAAGATTGGACGGCGAGCAGAGACAGCTTTACGATGCAATGCTTAGTCAGTTTAGGGAGGATATACTTAATATTCCGGCGGAGAGCTTTGGCGCTGAACGTATGAATATACTCGCTAAGCTTATGAGACTTCGTCAGATTTGTTGCGACCCGTCACTTTGTTTTGAAAATTATAATGATGTATCGGCCAAACTTGAAACCTGCGTGGAACTTGTAAAGGGTGCGGTGGATTCAGGACATAAGATTTTACTGTTTTCGCAGTTTACAAGTATGCTTGAGATAATCAGCGCCCGACTTATGAGTGAAGATATCTCCTTTTATACACTTACCGGCGATGTACCGAAAGAGGAAAGGATTAAGCTTGCCGACGCATTTAACAATGATGATACGAAGGTGTTTTTGATTTCTCTTAAAGCAGGAGGAACAGGCCTTAATCTTACGGGAGCGGATATTGTAATTCATTATGACCCGTGGTGGAATGTTGCAGTACAGAATCAGGCAACTGACCGTGCGCACCGTATAGGACAGCTTCGTAAGGTTAATGTGTATAAGCTTATAGCCAAGAATTCAATAGAAGAGAAGATTCTTAAACTTCAGGAGGGCAAGGAGAGACTTGCCAATCAGGTGGTTTCGGATGAAGTATCGGGATTTTCAGTGTTCTCCAAGGAAGAATTGCTTAAGTTGTTTGAGTAAAATAGAATATTTGTGTATGTTTTGTAAATGTATTATAATAGATAAAAATGGAAAACACAGATGAAAGGAGAGCGGCTATGATTTTACTGGTTTTTTTTCAATGGCTTTGCGATGACCCTATACGATTTATATACGCAGGTATAGTAAGTGTATTTTTATGGTTTGGAATTCAGGCGTTTTTATTAAAAAAGACTGAAAAAAGAATCGTAAGATTGATACCATCATTTATGGTTGGTGTATTCATTTTATTCGATATTCTGCTTGCATTTAATGTGTTTGATGCTAAGTCGGAAGGATTAGCCAATATGCATTTAGCAATTGCCGGTCTTCTTG
>JAZNXQ010000146.1:0-9425 GCA_045593945.1 Lachnospiraceae bacterium
GTATACTTCCATATGTGCTCAGGAACAGAGCAAAAACAAAATAGCTTGCACGAGTGGCTCAGTGGTGGAGTATCGCCTTGCCAAGGCGAGGGTCGCGGGTTCGAATCCCGTCTCGTGCTCTTAAAAAATCAGTCAAACGACTGATTTTTTTATTATGCATAACAAGGACCGGATCACACTCAACATGAAATCCGGCCCTTATCTTTTCCTCTATTCCTCTGCGTCTTTCCATGGCTCCATGGAATAATTATCAATCAACAAAAACTGTTCAACAAGCTTAGCTGCTTCTGTAACCGTATCATGAGTTTTAATCTCAATAGCGACAAAATACTCTTCGCCTATATCCTGAAGAACACTAATGTTTCTGTTGCCTTCACTATCTACCTTATCAAGCGAGAATACCTGTTTATCATTTACTGTTACAATGCTGATATCTTCTTTCTTTTTATCACTTGTATCACCACTTAACAAATAGTCAACAACATCTTCCGTAGGCTCTGCTTCTCCGTCATATATTTCCTTATATTTAGAATCATAAATGACATAATGTGCAGGATTACTTTCCAAAATATTGTCATCCTTTACGGCAAGCTCGCAAGAAATATCATTGTTGAAAAACCAATTCTCCGGTCTCACTATAGTTATAACATAATACTGTGTTTTATAATCTTCATCACGATATGGCAATAAAAACTCACCTTTTTTATCGCAAAATTCTTCGTAATACCAATATTCATCCCACTCCTTTGGTATTGAATCCTTGATATCTAACATTTCCTCATCAATGACTATATCAAAAATCTCCATGTACCTCTTCATCAGAGCATCAAAATCCGCAGCATCAAGATACGAATAATCTTCCGCCTTCATCTCTGCAATACCATACATACCCTCCCAATTAGCTATATATGCAAAATCTCTCATAAACAAAGGATTATATATATCGTCATAATACTTAAGAGTATCCCATGTGGCAATATCCTGATCAGACGATTCCAATACCATTTTGCTGGATTCCGTAACAATATTTCCATCCTTATCTAAAAGATAATTCCCAAAATTTTCATTATAAGCCAACTTGTAACCACGTTCTTCCAGTGAAATCTCATTTTGTTTTTCTAAGACATAATAATATTCACCGTTATCATCCTGGTCCAAATATTGTCTGAATCCAAACTCATCATCAATATAGCAAAATCCCCAAGCATCATGCAATACATCGTCTTTTTTTACGTAGATAGTCTCCACACTTGTTTCATAAACAAAAAACTCTCCGGTCGGTTGCCAATTGTCATCATACTTTTCTTCCGGAACAACCGGCGAAACAACTGTTGTTGTTCTTGCGTAGCAAGGGTCTTCCCATACTTCATAATCATTTTTAACATATATAAGATCTTCAATGGTACATGCTACTACTGTCACATCACTCTCAGGGTCAATAACATATGTGTACACGCTTCCCCATTCAGTCTCTTCCTCAACAGACATGGTTCCTGCTTTATGTATTTTAACTCCCCAAGGATCCGTTTCACCCGTAGCAATATTGGTAATTGTCATAAGATAAGCCTCACCCGTAGGCATTTCACTCTCGTAATTATATATGCCAATACACATTCCCAAAACAGACTTATTAAAAGAAGGATAATGTACATCTGAGTCGGTATCCACGCTTGCCGTATATTCTCCCGTATCCATATCGTAAACATCAAAAGCATTAACATGTATTCCATTTACCTGTGTAATCAGGTCAAAATTATTTACCTCATCAATCTTATACTTTGACTTATCCAAAGTATCAATATATGCTTCGCGTTCTTCATATGTCAAAAAAGCATGCAGCTCTTTTAACATTGCACCGAATTCCAAATTCGTTTCAACAGGCTCTTCACCCTTCTCTTTCACACAATCTGCAGGTATATACCGTGGTACATATTTACCGATATATTTCAAATGATATTCAAATCTATACCAACCAGTCTCATTACAAATTCCTGTAACAAATATCTCTTCGCCTTTCTCTAACTGACCAACTTTCTCTCCCGCGACGCTTGGCAAATCCATCACATTAACGTTTGCCTTTACAAACATTATTTTCTCAATGTCTTTATATGTATATTCTAATTTTGTACCATTTACAATTCTTGTATCTGCCACACCACAAACACAAGTAGCTGTTTCAGTTCCATCTGCAATATAAGTTGCATCATTGTTATATACATACTCACTAAAAATATGTCCTATAGCCTCTATATCCTCTGTATAACTTTCTCCGCACTCACAAGTAAATAATTTTACTCCTTGCTTTTCACAAGCTGGCTCGGTTGTCACGGTTTGAGAATAATTATGTATATGTTGTGTAGTTGGCTCAGTTGTAGTTTCTGTTGTTGGTTCTGTTGTTGTCTCAACCGCAGGCGGAGTCGTTGTAGGTAGATTTTCATTCTTTTCTTTTTTCCCACAACCTCCAAGCACTATGGATATAATAAACAAAATAGTTATTACAACTATGGATATTGCTTTCTTTTTCATAATACCGCCTCTCCTTTGTACTTTATTCCGCCTTACCCCACTACCAAATAAAAGGGATCATCCTATATTTAACCTTTTTCTTATATTCACTATAACCCTGAAGTCCTTTCTCAAGCACTTCCTCTTCGTTCTTAATTCTCTTTACCAAAAGCACCGGATATATCAGAAAAATAGCAAAACCTATGTATGACCCAAGCACAAGCGGTATCGCAAGGAACAAAAATGTTGTCACCATATACATCGGATGCCTTACGATTCCGTAAAGACCCGTATCAATTACCTTCTGATTTTCCTGCACCTCCACAGTTCTCGAAAGGTATGCATTCTCGCGCATTACCTCGGCATATCCTGCGTATGACAAAACAAGCACAACTGCTGCAATTATCACGACTGCAAGCGGCACATCTGACCATCCGAAGCGATAATCAAGTGCCGACATTATAAAACCGCCAAGAAACATAATTAACGAAAGACCAATTACTGCCTTCTGCTCCGTTTCCTTTTCCTTGCTGTTAAGGCGCTTTTCAAGTAGTGCAGGTGCCTTAAATAAAAGCACCGCACCAAGTATAAGCATCGGTATAAAAAGAAGCCCGATAAACAGCCAGCCGTTCATATACTCAAGTGTTCCCGCCGGTATAAACAAAAACATCATTACCATTGCTAAGCCTACAAAATATTTCACAAGTGCACTGATTAATAATTTACTGTTCACCTTGCTCCTCCTTTATTGTGATTCTAACTTACTTTTATACATCCAGCTCTTCAAGCTGTGCAACCAGGTCCTCAAACACCTTAATCGCATCCTTAACAGGCTGTGGCGAAGTCATGTCAACACCGGCAAGTTTAAGTAAATCAATCGGATACTTGGAGCCTCCACCTGTAAGGAACTTCATATAATCTGCAACTCCCTCTTCACCAAGCTCACGAATTCTCTTAGAAAGAGCAATCGCCGCAGAAAAGCCCGTAGCATACTGATATACATAGAACGGTGTATAAAAGTGCGGAATACGCGCCCATTCAAGGTCAATTTCATCATCAAGAATCATATCCGGACCAAAATACTTTTCATTAAGTCCTCTGTAAAGCTCGTTAAGCATATCGACATTCAATGTTTCACCCGCCTCAACAAGCTCATGTGTCTTCTTCTCAAACTCCGCAAACATCGTCTGTCTGAATAAGGTTCCCTTAAACTGCTCTAGGAAATAATTGATGAGATACGCTTTTTCCCTCTTATCCGTTGTCTTCTCAAGAAGATAATAAATCAAAAGTGCCTCATTACAGGTTGATGCAACCTCTGCCACAAAAATACTATACCCCGCATTATGATAAGACTGGTTTGCATCAGAATAATACGAGTGAAGCGCATGTCCCATCTCATGAGCAAGCGTAAAAACATGATTAAGAGTCCCGTTATAATTCATAAGTACATAAGGATGTGTACCATATGCACCCCAGGAATATGCACCGCTTCTCTTACCTTCATTCTCATAAACATCAATCCATTTATTATTAAAGCCTTCTTCAAGAGCCTTAATATAATCTGTTCCCATCGGTGCAAGACCTTCTTTAACCATTTCCTTTGCCTTGTCGTAATCCACCTTCATATCCACCTCTGACACCAAAGGAGCATACACATCATACATATGAAGTTCATCCACACCAAGTCTCTTTTTTCTGAGTGCAACATAACGATGGAAAGCCGGAAAGCTCTCATGTACGGCCTCTATGAGATTCTCATACACGGACACGGGTATATTGTTAGCATCAAGCTTTGCCTCAAGTGTTGAGCCATATTTGCGTGTCTTTGCATAAAAAGCATCCTTTTTAACGCTTGCATTGTAAATTGCTGCAAGCGTATTTTTGTATTTGTCATAAGTATGATAAAGACCTTCAAAAGCCTCTTTTCTTACACGACGGTCCTCTGATTCCATAAGCATCGAATATCGTCCGTGTGTAATCGTAATATCCTCACCGTTCTCGTCCTTAATCACAGGGAACTTGATATCTGCATTGTTAAACATAGAAAAAATATCCTCTGCCGCCCCTGCAAACTCACCTATTTCCGAAAGGAGTTCCTCCATCTCTGCTGTAAGAATATGCTCCCTACTTCTGTCAAGGTCACTGAGCATATGACGGTAATCCTTAAGAATCTCGCTTTCAATATATGTTTTAAGAATTGCAGGATCTGCCGCAAGAATCTCCGGCTCAACAAATGCCGTAGCACTCTCCGACTTCACAGCCAAAGTCTGTGCCCTGCCTGCCATTGCCTGGCTTCCTGTATCCGCCGTATTCTCGTGAAGCTTCTGGTTAGCATATACATAAAGCTTCTCAATGATATTGTTAAGCTTAGAGCTATACTCTAAAGTCGCAAGCAGATTTTCTGCAGAATCGCAGATTTTCCCTTGGAACTTATCCGCAAACTCTGCCGACATTTTCTCAGCAAGCTCGTAATCTGCTTTCCATGCCGCCTCATCTTTGTACATATCTTCTATCGCCCATTTATACTCCAAAGCAATCTCTTCTCTCTTTGGTAATGCACTTTTCTCACTCATATTAATTCTCCATTCATATATATTTTAAGTATAATCCGTAACAACAATCTGAATGTTTCTAATACCATTATACTCATTAATCTCCGGATAATACAGAATCGGTATTACAGGTGCCCCGGTCTTAATTCTGTCCTCAAACCTCTGCACATCTCCAAAACTTATCGCATCAAGCGATGTTCCGTATTCATCCTTAAGAGACATCCTAAGAACATTTCTGTTAGTTCCGATTATACGATAATTAGAAACAGTTACCTTCGCCGCAAAAACCGGTTTTTCATTACCGTTGCCAAAAGGCTCCAGCTTCTTCAATTCGCTTATAAACTTCTCGGTTATATAACCAAACGGCATCGCCACATCTATCCAGACTTTCTCAACAAAATCAGCTTCCGTAAGAGTTGTCTGCTCATTAAGTCTTTGTCTGAACTCTGCAAGATTTTCTTTCTTAAGCGACATTCCTGCTGCCATAGGATGCCCACCAAATTTATCAAGAAGGTCACGAACCTTCACAAGCTCTTCAAACATATTATAAGCTTCTATAGATCGACCTGAGCCCTTAAGTCCTTCTTCTCCGTTGGTCAAAACAATTGTCGGTTTACTGTAAGCTTCCCTCACGCGTCCCGCCACAATTCCGGCAAGACTCTCATGACACTCCTGAAGATATACCACAAGTACTTTATCGTTAATAAGTTCCGATGCCTCTATCATATTAAGTGCACTAAGCTCTGCTTCCTTTGTAAGTGCTTTACGACTGTCATTAAGTGCCTTCAGTTCACCTGCCCTGCTCTCAGCCTCTGCTTTACTCTCAGACATCAAAAGTTCAAGTGCCATATACGCCGTCTCAAGTCGACCGCTCGCATTGAGACACGGTCCGATAACAAAGCCGATATGATATGAAGATATAGCAAGCAGATTAAGATTATTGGCTGAAATAAGCGCTTTAAGCCCTAAATTTTTGGTATTGGGAATTCGCTTAAGGCCCTCTTTTACGAGAATCCTGTTCTCGTCCTGTAACAAAACTATATCTCCGACCGTCGCAATCGCAACCATCTCAAGGAACTCTTCAAGCTCGGTAAGAGGAACATCCGTCTTGGCATACAATGCGCAAAGGAGCTTCCAAGCCACAGTTGCACCGCAAAGAAGTTTAAAAGGATATCCGCAGTCTTCCTGCTTCGGATCTATCACCGCAGCTGCCTCAGGTATTATGTAATGTCTTCCGTCTTCATCATCCTTATACGGAATATCATGATGATCGGTAATAATAACTGTCATTCCTAAGCTTTTCGCATACTCAACCTGCTCCACTGCCGCAATACCATTATCGCAGGTAATAATCGTATCTACTCCGTCATCATATGCATCCTTAATAAGCAACTCATTAATTCCGTAGCCGTCCTTTACTCTATGTGGTATCCTTCCGTCCACAAAAGCACCGCAACGCCTAAGCCCCTTTATCAGAACATAAATCGCCATTATACCGTCTATATCATAATCTCCGATTATACGGATTTTCTTACCCTGATTAATCTTCTCTACAATAATTGCAACCGCCTTGTCTACATCCTTCATAAGCGATGCCGAATACAAATCCTTTAGGCCGCCGTTAAGATACCTGTCAACGGCCTCATCGCCTTCCACATCACGGTTACGCATGATTCTTGCCATAACAGGCGTAATATCAAATTTGTCGGCTATTGCATTAAAATCCGCCTTTTTGGCATACACAAACCATCTCTTCATAATATCCCTTACTTTCCCAAAAAAACTTCCATAATCCACAACATCCCTTACCCTACACTCATAATAGGATAAGGGATGCCCTCTATTGATTCAATGCCGAATCCATAAGTTTAATCATCTCTAATGTGCTGTTAAAGTTCTGTCGTATTCCCTTCTCAATCCAACAAATCTCTCCCTGCCAATCTGCATTCATTCTGAACTTGACATGAATAGAAAAGTTTGCAATTCCTTCTTTGCCAACAATCTCATCATTTACCTTATCAGCCTCTTTATTCGTTCTTGCGCGCTTAACAAGCCTCTTTACACCAAAACTTCTTGTCTCCATAAACTTCTGCGGAAATGACAACGAATTATATAAACTTTCAAGTCCGTTAATAAGCTCCGTCGTACTAATGAAAGAAATCTTTTTTTCATAGTAGTCATTATATATAGTTCCCTGTATCTCGCCTTCCGAATATGAAGTCACACATACAAGAACCTTTGATGCCATTGATGTAACCATCTTATTGTCTCTCATATAAACCTCCTACATCAATTTTTTTGCCATTGCATCCTGATTAGTTGCATAAAACAGTGCATTCTCCTTAGAAATAATTCCTGCCTTATAAAGTCTTAACAGGTCTGTATCCATAGTAACCATGCCTTCATCCATACTTGAATATATAACATTATCCATCTGATGAACTTTACCGTCACGGATAAGACTTCTGATTGCACTGTTAACAAGCATTATCTCAAATGCAGGCGTAAGTCCGCCGTTAACCGTCGGAATAAGCTGCTGTGATACAACTGCCTGCAAAACCATTGAAAGCTGTATACGAATCTGTTGTTGCTGGTTCGCCGGGAAAACATCCACGATTCTGTCTACGGTCTTGGCCGCACCGACAGTATGTAAGGATGAAAAAACAAGCTGACCCGTCTCTGCCGCTGTAAGCGCAGTCTGAATCGTCTCAAAATCTCTCATCTCGCCAAGAAGGATAACATTGGGAGACTGACGAAGCGCTGCTCTTAACGCCTGCTCATACCCTTCTGTATCAAGCATAATCTCTCGCTGGCTTACGATACTCTGCTTGTGCGGATGAATATACTCAATAGGATCCTCAATTGTAATGATATGCTTTCTGCAATTGCGGTTAATCTCATCAATAATACATGCAAGCGTCGTAGTCTTACCGCTTCCTGCAGGGCCCGTAACAAGTACAAGACCTTTCTGGCGCTGATAAAGCTCCGTAACAACCTCGGGAATATTCATTTCCCTGGCATTAGGAAGTTCAAAACGAACCACACGCAATACCGCCGCAAGAGAGCCTCTCTGCTTATACGCATTACAACGGAAACGCCCCATACCACTGAGTGAGAAAGAAAAATCATCATCACCCTTAGAAAGCAATGTCTGAATATTGCCGTTCTCATATAAATTATAAATATTCTCCAAAAGCACCTGAGTATCCTTATAATTCATCTTCTCATCATTAATAGGAACAATGTTACCGCCCTTTTTAAATGACACAGGAAAACCCGATACTATAAATACGTCCGATACTTTTTCGTCTAATGCTTTCTGTAAAATTTCTTTAATATCTAACACATTTTCCTCCTAATTTCCCTGCCACCAGCCGGCACTTTCATCTTCAAATTCCACACCTGAATCCGAACCCTGCTGTGATACACTGTATTTTGCGATTGTATATCTGTTCTCCGAACCTGCTTCGTTAACCCTAAGCCATACAGTAAGATTTTGTTTTTCATTGACAGTCACATCATATTTTAAAAGCACACAACCGTTATCATCCATATCAAAGCTGATACCTTTACCGAGTGCATTGACTTTTCCGGCCAAATCATAATCTCCCAAAGCACTGTCTTTCTCAAGAAAAATAACATCCAAGGATGCCAGTATAGTCTGTGCCTCTTTATCTGCTTTATAATAATCCATTATATATTTACAATTCTTCTCTGTCAATTTGTAATCAGCCCTCGCAGAAGTAAAAGACAACACCGCAAAAGTCGTAAGCGCAAGCACAACAAATATCATAAGAATTGACGGTATACCCGTCCCTATAGAAAACTTTTTCTTCATAGTTACACTTTACCTCCTTCCGCCCGGGAACGGTAAAAAGTAACCGGGAGTTCGCAAAGTGACTCGCCTGTTGTTTTTACTTCTACAACAACTACAACATCCGTAAGCTCGCCTGCCACAGTCTTGTCCGTAACAACCTTAAAAGACAGGACAAATTCTGCCTCTGCCTCATCACAGGCCACCCAGTCTTCATCATACCAACAACCGTTTTTATACAAAAACTCATCCAAAGTCCCGGTGTTTTCTCCTGCTTTAATCGCTTCAGCAGTCTGCTCTGCTACCATATAAGCCATCGTAAGATTTCTGCTCTGTTCGCTTTTATCGTTCGCCTTCAAAAACAACTGCAAGGCTATAACCGCAGACAACGAAAAAAATAATATCACAAGAACAAACTCAGTCAAGAATGCCCTTACTTTTCCAATGTTTTTCATTTAATATCACCGCTCCTGTATGTGATTTCCATGGAATGCTGTGTACCTTTTGTACCTGCAACCGTAAAAGACACCACGTCCTTATCGGGATTTGTCTCA